>JAQBPC010000041.1 GCA_028287725.1 Chloroflexota bacterium
CGCCGGATCAATGGTCTGGCAAAGCCGACCGCGACGACTCCCATGATCCCTGCCGTCGCCGGGATGATGCCTCGCAGTACGGCGTGGAGAACAGGACTGTGTTGGACCACCACAAATCCGGCCGTCAGTAGACAGGTCACGGCCGCGCTGGGTACCAAGAGTCCGGCCAGCGATGCCACGATTCCCCAGCGACCACCAAGCTTGCGCCCGATCAAGATTGTTAGGGCGATAAGATTGATGCCCGGCGTGAACAGGCACAGATTCCAGAAGTGTCCCATTTCCTCGTCCCCGACCCAGAGGCGTCGCTCGACGAACTCGCGCCGAATGAGCAGCTGGGTGGAGGCGCCGCCCCCAAAAGACTGCAGGCCTATGCCGGCCCATATGCGCAATAACGACATAGACGTTGGACCGGTGGTATCGTGTGTGCTCTGCATAGCGCGGCGCCTTTGCTTGAACGGTGAGATAAACCTGCATATAAGCATACGAGCCATGGCCGGCAGAACTGGCCGTTTATCGTATCAGATACATAAGTTGTATACGGAACTGTGTCCGGCTTGGGCGTGGCAAGTTCCGTTATCAATACGCCGTGTCAGCGCACTAGCATTCTCGTCTCTCCTATGGGGCCATTGCTATTCCTCCATGGCGCTGCGTCTGCAAGTCGCAAAAGGTGCTTAAATCCCCTACCGGTGGGTTGTTGCGACACGGTATTGATCAATTTGCTAGGGTGACACATAGCACGTCGCGATAGCGGCGAAGTACCCGCTCACGCGCTGCCGAGCATACCGCTTGAACTAGACCAGCGGGAAAGGAGAGCGAAGGTGGGAACAGACTCCAGCCCCCGTCTCGCACACTGCTAGGAGGATTTGGATGGAGGCTGGCCGCGAGCAACCAAGCACAAAACAATCTGCTCTAACGCCACCGTGGGTCGCGAAACTTTACCGGACGGGCCTTTGGACAGGAAGTGCGCTCGCTGCGTCCGCTCTCATGTCTACACCCACGCGAGGCATTGCGAGGGTGGCTGCCGCCGCCGCAAGGAGGGGTACTTTGCAAGCGAAACCAAATGTCGTACTCGTGCATGGGGCTGCTACTGATGGGTCGAGCTGGAAGTTAGTTATTGAACGGTTGCAGGCAGCAGGCCACAACGTGACTGCCGTGCAGCTCGATCTAGCCTCATTGCCCGGCGACATTGCCACAACCCGGGCTGTCCTGGCCGGGCAAAATGGCCCAACAGTCCTGGTTGGCCATTCATATGGTGGAGCGGTAATTACTGGCGCGGGAACCGACTCGCCAAATGTCATTAGTCTGGTGTACGTCGCGGCCTTCGCTCCTGATCAAGGCGAGTCCCCCGTTGATGCCGTGGCGAGCTTCCCACAGGCGCCCGGCTTCTCGCATTTCGTCCCAGACTATCGCCAAGGCTTTGTGCGCCTCGACCCAGTAGCCTATCCGCAATACTTCATGCAGTACGTGGATACAGTGGAAGCAAGAGCCCTGGCCGTGACGCAAAAACCGGCGGGAAGAGCGCTATTTACCGCGAAGTCGGGGCCGCCTGCATGGCGCAAGCTGCCCACATGGTATCTCGTGGCTGAAGACGACCGTATGATCAATCCTGACGCAGAGCGCAAGATGGCCACTCGGATGACTGCTATCACCATCTTGCTACGCGGCTCCAGCCACGCTGCAATGTTCAGGCATGCGGACGAGATCGTGGCGTCGATCAAGGCAGCGTCCCTGATTAGCGCGCGGGCCTAGGCCGCGGGCGTTGTGGGAAGCTGCGCGGGAGTGGCGTCCGGCGCAGCTTCCTTTGGTATCGTTGGAATGAATGGCGCCACAGGCCCGGATGAATCGAAGTTGACTCTCAAGATTTTGCCTGCTAACGTAACCAGTACCTGATCACATTGAGTGCGATGGCAACGGGTTACTGTGGCACATCGCCCGGCTCAATTACCCCTCGCCTGCAGCCCGCGGCTGCAAGATCGAAGGCGCGAACATGGGACTTTTTTCACGTGGCTTCCGCGGCCGGCGTCGCACTACGGATGTCCCCGCCGATCGTGTCCCACCCGGCCAATATCTCGTCGATGACTACCCGGTACTTTCCGCCGGACCCACGCCCCACACTCCTCTGGATGCCTGGGATTTCACGGTTGGCGGCGAGGTCAGTCAGCCGAAACGGTGGACCTGGCAAGAGATGCTCGCCTTGCCTCAGGAGACTGTTAGCCAAGACATACATTGCGTGACACACTGGTCCAAGTTGGACACTCACTGGACCGGCGTCTCGCTCGATACGTTCCTGGCCCAAGTCGAGTTCACCGCACCGTACATGACGGCATATAGCGATGGGGGCTACACTACGAACCTTCCCATCGCCGATATTCAGGGTGGCAAGGCATGGCTCGTCCATACCTATGAGGGAGCGCCACTTCCGCCGGAGCATGGCGGACCGGCCCGGATGATCGTGCCGCACCTCTATTTTTGGAAGAGCGCCAAGTGGATACGCGGGATCCGCCTGACTAGTGACGACAGCCCGGGCTTCTGGGAAGTACGCGGCTATCATATTTACGGTGATCCATGGAAGGAACAACGGTACGAGGGGGACTAGGCTGGCGCCAGTCCACCCTGGTGGATACAATCGTCGAGACGCCCAGGGTGAAAAGCCTGGTGCTTGATGTGCCGAACTCGCTGGCTCATCGCGCCGGCCAGCACGTCGACGTGCGGCTCACCGCCGAGGATGGCTACCAGGCGGCTCGAAGCTATTCCATCGCTTCACCGCCCGAAGAGCGGCGGCTGGTCCTTACTATCGAGCGCTTGGACGACGGGGAAGTCTCTCCCTATCTCGTCGACGAGCTACGGGTGGGCGACCCGCTCGAGCTTCGCGGTCCAATCGGGGGCTACTTCGTATGGGAGTCGTCGATGAGCGGCCCGCTACTGCTGATTGCCGGCGGATCTGGCATCGTACCTTTAAGGGCGATAATCCGACACCGCATCGCCACTAACAGCGACGCGCCTGTACGCTTGGTCTACTCTGTGCGCACCCCAGACGATGTCATATACCGTCAGGAGATGGATCGCCTGGCCACCAGCGCCACCGGAATCGAGGTCATTTACACCTTCACCCGCGTCGCGCCCGGGGGCTGGGCAGGCTATCAACGCCGGATCGACGCCGCTTTACTCGCGGAGGTTTGCTGGCCACCCGAGTCGAAGCCCACGGCGTTCATCTGCGGACCAACGCCGCTGGTGGAAACGGCGGCGAATATTCTCTCCACGCTGGGCTATCAGCCGACAAGCATTAAGACAGAGCGCTTTGGACCGACAGGAGGCCCATGATGGAAATGGCGGGTGACGAGCTCAAGCTCGACGGAAATGCCGCGGCAGGCGTCTTGCAGGAGATATTTGTGCCCGAGATGACCATGGCACGCACAATCTGTGCCGCATGCGGCGGTGCGGACTACGTCGGCGCGCTGTCAGTCTACACGCACGGGCCGGGGACAGTCATACGCTGCAGAACTTGCGAGTTTGTCCTG
>JAQBPC010000581.1 GCA_028287725.1 Chloroflexota bacterium
CTTATTTGAGGCAAGCGCCGGGGCGAAGCCACCTTCATCGCCAACTGCCGTCGTCAGTCCGCGCGATTCCAGCACGCCGGCAAGCTTGTGGTATACCTCCACGCTCCAGCGGAGCCCTTCGTGGAAGCTATCGGCCCCAACCGGCATTACCATGAACTCCTGCAGGTCGGTCGACTGCCACTCGGTATGCTTCCCGCCATTAAGAATGTTGAGCATCGGTACCGGCAGCACATGAGAGTTGACCCCACCCAGGTAACGATAGAGCGGGAGGTTAGCCGCAACCGACGCGGCGCGGGCCACGGCGAGCGATACGCCGAGGATCGCGTTGGCGCCGAGCTTGGACTTGTTTTCAGTGCTGTCCAGATCGATCATCAGACCGTCGATCAACCGCTGATCGAGTGCATCCTGACCCTCAAGCACGTCCGCGATCGGTCCATTGACGTTTTCGATGGCCTTCAGCACGCCTTTTCCGAGATAGCGCTTCGGGTCCTTGTCGCGCAGCTCATGTGCCTCGTGCGCCCCGGTGGAGGCGCCGGACGGCACAGCCGCCACGCCTACCGCGCCGCCCTCGAGCTCCACTTGCACTTCGATGGTCGGGTTGCCGCGCGAGTCGAGAATCTCGCGGCCGTATACTACTTCAATAGTCGCCATTATCGTCCTCTCTGGCATGAGTCGCAGCCAGTAGTGGTCATCCAACTGTACGGAGACGTCGTAGCGGGAACGGCATGACCGGCGTCATTGTCCGGCCCTAACCACAGTATAAGTGAGCAAGGGTATGGGTACAGTGACCTACGCGTGCGGACGGCACTGAGCGCTAACGCTTGAGCAGGCTCCTCGCGCGCATTGCCGCCGGCTGCGGAAGATTAAGAAGCTGCAGGATTGTCGGGCTGACATCGCCTAGCACGCCGTCGTCGCGCAACGCCACATCGTGAAGCTCGGGCAGCGTCTTGGGCGCCACGAGCACAAACGGCACGGGATTGGTAGTGTGCGCGGTATGCGGTGCGCCCGTCACCGGATCGACCATCAATTCGGCATTGCCATGGTCGGCCGTGACCAGCGCAACGCCTCCCGCCCCGGCCACTGCCTCGAGCACCTGGCCCAGGCATTGGTCGACGACTTCGACAGCCCGGATGGTCGGCTCAAGCATGCCGCTATGCCCGACCATATCGCAATTGGCAAAGTTCATGATCACGAGGGCAGGGGGGTCCGATGTGAGCCGGTCGACGACGGTTTGCGCAACGCCGGCGGCGCTCATCTCCGGTGCAAGATCATAGGTAGCCACCTTCTGCGACGGCACCAGCACGTGATCCTCACCGGGAAATGGTTCCTCGTGCCCCCCGTTGATGAAGTATGTGACGTGCGCGTACTTCTCCGTCTCCGCGACATGCAATTGCTTGAGCCCTACTTCGCTGACCACCTGCGCCAACGACACCTCGACCGGGTCCGACAAGGATTCCGGGGGGAAAGCGACGACCACCGGCACACCGCGCTCATATTCGGCCAGAGTCACGAAATAGAGATCCTTGAGCGGTGTGCCACGGTCGAAGTCATCAAAGTCCGGCATCACGAACGCGCGCGTTAGCTCGCGCGGACGATCGCCCCGAAAGTTGAAGAAAATGACGGCGTCGCCATCGCCGACCGTCGCCACTGGCCGGCCATCGTGAACGAGTACCGTTGGTGTGATGAATTCGTCATTCACCCCTTCCGCGTAACTAGCCTCGATGGCCTCGACCGCATCCGTGGCCTCGTTGCCATCGCCGGAAACCATCGCTTTGTACGCCTTGGCCACGCGGTCCCAGCGCTTATCACGGTCCATGGCAAAATAGCGGCCACTCAAGGTCGCGATCTGCCCGACCCGCAGCAGATCCATGTTCTCGTTCAGCTTGGCAACGTACTCGGCTGCGCTTTGGGGCGGCGTATCACGTCCATCAAGGATGGCCTGGACGTAGACCTCCTCGATTCCCTTTCCGCCAGCCAGCTTCAGCAGGGCAAGTAGATGCTCGTCGTACGCGTGCACTCCGCCGGGACCGATCAAGCCAATGAGGTGCAATTTGGTGCCGCGCTCGCGCACGTGCTTGATTGCGCCCTCAAACGCGGGGTTCTGAAAAAACGTTCCGTCCTCAATACGCCGAGAGATCTGCGTGAGCTTTTGCAACACAATGCGGCCGGCGCCCATGTTCATGTGGCCGGTTTCGGAGTTCCCCATCATGCCGGTAGGAAGCCCGACCGACTTGCCTGATGCCTGCAACAGCGTGTGCGGGCACGACGCCCAAATTCGGTCAAAGTTTGGTTTGTGCGCCGCGGCAATTGCGTTCCCTGTTCGATCTTCGCGATAGCCAAAACCATCCAGGATGATCAAACACACTACAGGTGGGCGCTCCACAATCGCTCCTTGCTTCCTATATATCGGCATGCCTATCGCGCCGCGGGCCAATTGATAAACGCGAGGCGGAGTGTGCCAGGAAAGCGTGAGGCCGTGACGCCTGGCGCGCCCTCAGTGTACCACCCTGCCGTCACCGAATCCGACACGGCAATACTGTATGCGACAAGACCCCTCGCTTCCATGTACCCTTATTCAGGACATATTGGGTTTTTCCCCTGAACCGCACCTTTTTGGAGCCCA
>JAQBPC010000091.1 GCA_028287725.1 Chloroflexota bacterium
GATCCGCACCTTGCTCGTCCCTTCGGTGGTGACACTGTTGGGCCGCTGGATCTGGTGGCCCTCGCAGCTTTATCACGCGACGTTGGACGAGCAGCCGGCCGAGGCGGCGGCGCATGGAACCCGGTAACGATCGGGCCACACGTCTGCTGTAGGCAATCGCGGCGAGTACACAGATGATTGCCGGGCCTATCATGGACACGGAAGGGGCGAGTTGGAACATGGACAACTCGCCCGTAACGGGAGGCTCAATGGCCGGCAGCGACGTGTCCAGCATGATCTCGTTCAAGCTAGGCAACGAAATGCGGCCCGGGTATCTCGCGCTTCCCAGGGGAAGCGGCCCATTCCCCGCGGTGGTCGTGATCCACGAAGTCGACGGCCTGATCGAGCACATGAAGGATGTTGCACGGCGCTTCGCGGCCGCCGGGTATGGCGCGCTGGCCGTCGACCTCTATGCGGGCAGAAAGCGCGGACCATGCATACTCCGCCTCTTCGGTGGTATGTTCCTCAACTCGCTCGACAATGGCACGATCAGGGAGCTGAAAGCGGCACTCAGCTACCTCCAGGATCGGCCTGAGGTAGATGCCGGGCGGCTGGGGGCTATCGGTTTCTGCATGGGCGGGAGCTTCGCCATCGCCTGGGGTGCTGCCGACAACCGGCTGAAAGCCATCGCACCCTACTACGGGATGAACCCGCGCCCGCTCGACGTCGTGGCGCGCTCCTGCCCGGTCGTCGGCTCCTACGCCGGCAAGGACGTGCTGGCGAGTGGCGGCGCGAAGCTGGAGGCGGCCTTGACCAGGGCGGGGGTGACGCACGACATCAAGATCTACCCCGACGCCAAGCACGCTTTCTTCAATGATCAGGTGAAACCGTACAATCCCGAAGCCGCCAGGGATTCGTGGGCGCGGGTGCTGGCGTTCTTCGACCAGCACGTCCGTCAGGGCTCGGTCGCGCCGGCGTAGCGCTACGTACGCAGGCACGCGAGCCTGGAAACTCGCCGTACACGGCTGGTACCGCATGTGGGTACAGCCGTGTACGGCGGGTCAGGGCGCTACACCCTGACTGTCTCCTTAGCGCCATGCTTGAACACCAGCTGCCCACCCTCGACGTCGACCAGCACGGTCTCGCCATCCGTGAACTCGCCGCGCAGCACGGCCGAGGCCAGCGGGTCGAGGATCCGTCGCTGCAGGGCCCTCTTCAGCGGGCGGGCGCCGTAGATCGGATCGTACCCTTCGTCCGCCAGCAGCGTCTTCGCGGCGTCGGTCAGCTCGAGATTGAGGTGGCGATCCACAAGCCGCTTCCGCAGGCTGCCCAGCTGGATCTCCACGATCTCGCCAATCTGCTCGCGGGTCAGGGTGGCGAAGGTCACCACGTCGTCGACACGGTTGAGGAACTCCGGACGGAAGTGCGCCCGTAAGGCCTCGGTGACCCGCCGTCGCATCTCCGCCTCATCGCGCGGGCCAAGCTCGGAAATGTACTGGCTGCCGATGTTGCTGGTCATCACCACGATCGTGTTCGAGAAGTCCACAGTACGACCCTGGCTATCCGTCAAGCGGCCGTCGTCCAGCACCTGCAGCAAAATGTTGAAGACGTCGGCGTGAGCCTTCTCGATCTCGTCGAGCAGCAGCACGCAATATGGACGCCGTCGCACCGCCTCCGTCAGCTGGCCGCCCTCGTCGTACCCGATGTAGCCGGGCGGCGCGCCCACCAGCCTCGACACCGCGTGGCGCTCCATGTACTCGCTCATGTCGATGCGGATCATCGCCCGCTCGTCGTCGAACAGGAACTCCGCCAACGCACGGGCCAACTCGGTCTTCCCCACACCGGTGGGGCCAAGGAAAATGAACGAGCCGAGCGGCCGGTCGGGGTCTTGCAGCCCGGCGCGCGCCCGGCGAATGGCATTCGACACCGCCTCGATTGCTTCATGCTGCCCAACCACCCGCAGATGGAGGCTTTCCTCCATGCGGAGCAGCTTCTGGATCTCGGCTTCCATGAGCCGGCTGACCGGGATACCGGTCCAGCGGCTCACCACCTCTGCGATGTCTTCCTCACCGACCTCCTCTTTCAGCAGGCGGCGGATACCGACCTCCTCGTCGATCGCCGCTTCCTTCTCGCGGAGATCGCGCTCGAGTCCGGTCATGATGCCATACCGCAGCTCCGCGGCGCGGTTGAGATCGTAGGCGCGTTCGGCCTGCTCCATTTCCAGCTTCGCCGCTTCGATCTTCTCACGCAGGTCACGCACGGCAGTCAGGGCAGTCTTCTCACGCTGCCACTCCGCCTTGAGGGCATCGCCCTCCTCGTTGAGGTCGGCAAGCTCTCGCTCCAGCCGATCGAGGCGGTCGCGGGAACCGGGATCGGTCTCCTTCTGGAGGGCCTGGCGCTCGATCTCCAGCTGCATGCGGCGGCGCTCGATCTCGTCGAGCTGGACTGGCATGGAGTCGATCTCCATGCGCAGGCGAGCAGCGGATTCGTCGATCAGGTCGATAGCCTTGTCGGGGAGGAAGCGGTCGGCGATGTAGCGATGCGAAAGTAGCGCCGCGGCTACCAGCGCGGCATCCTTGATCCGCACGCCATGGTGCACCTCATAGCGCTCGCGAAGCCCGCGCAGAATGCTGATGGTGTCCTCCACGGTCGGCTCGCTCACCAGCACTTGCTGGAAGCGGCGCTCGAGCGCGGCATCCTTCTCGATGTGCTTCCGATACTCGTCGAGCGTGGTGGCGCCGATACAATGCAGCTCGCCGCGCGCCAGCATCGGCTTGAGCAGGTTCCCGGCATCCATGGCGCCCTCGGCCGCGCCGGCGCCCACCACCGTATGGATCTCATCGATGAACAGGATGATGCCGCCGGCCGCCTTCTGCACCTCCGCCAGCACGGCTTTGAGCCGCTCTTCGAACTCGCCGCGGTATTTTGCGCCGGCACTCAGCGCACCCATGTCCAGGGCCACGATACGCCGGTCTTTCAAACTCTCCGGCACGTCGCCACGCACAATGCGCGTGGCGAGACCCTCGGCGATGGCCGTCTTGCCCACGCCCGGCTCACCAATCAAGACCGGGTTATTCTTGGTGCGGCGGGAAAGAATCTGCATCACGCGGCGAATTTCATCGTCGCGTCCAATCACCGGATCCAGCTTCCCGTCGCGAGCCAGGGTGGTGAGGTCACGGCCATAGCGCTCGAGCGCTTGATACGTGCCTTCGGGATTGGCGCTGGTCACGCGGTTGCCGCCGCGCACGCCCTCGGTAGCGCTGCGCAGCTTATCCGGCTCGGCGCCAGCTCGTCGCAACAACTCACCGGCGCGGTCGGTATTCGCGAAGTCGGCCATCGCCAGTAACAGGTGCTCTACCGATACGTACTCATCGCCCATCTTCGAGGCTTCGCGTTGGGCGCGGGCGATGACGCTCCGGAAACTGGGCGAGGGGTTGATCTGGGCGTCGCCGCTGACACGCGGGAGGCGCGCAATCTCCGCATCGGTCAGGCGCCGCAGATCATCGGGATTCACGTTTGCCAGGCGCAAGATGGCGGACGCAAGGCCATCGGGTTGTTCGAGCATGGCGCCCAAAAGGTGTGCGGTATCTATTTGAGGATTGCCGGCAGCGGTCGCGCGACTCTGGGCCGAAACGATGGCCTCCTCGGCCTTCTCGGTGAAGCGGATATTGTTCATACCGGGGTCCTTTCACCAGCGCACAGGACACTGGTAGCGTTGTATCGGAACGTATCTAATTTATGGAACAGCACTAAATATACTTGATAGCACCTTTATCAACCATAGTCTACGATAGCGACGGTCACAGATCAAGAGGTGCTGTACACGCGCTGGAGAACGCAGCAATCCAGCCGCACGCCACCTGCTTGCGTGGCATTATAGCGACACGTCTCCCAGGGAGCGGAGCCGCACATCTGGCGGCTATCCGGGGAGGATGCTGGTAGCGTACGCCGAAAGTGGCGCCGTGGGGGCCCAAGCCGTAATTATGTTGGAGGGAGTAGTACACCATGCAAGAACGAGGGCTCATTGACGAGCGTATGCATGCCGGCGACGAGCACCTC
>JAQBPC010000098.1 GCA_028287725.1 Chloroflexota bacterium
GCTGGAAGGGATAGGCCCGAAGCACGCGTTCCGGGTCGTCTAACTGCACGCGTCGTAGCAGTTCCGCCGCTCGCTCCCTGAGGTCTGCCTTGCTGTACCGCTGACCGGCGCGTTTCCCGGCCTGTATTAGTACCTCGTACAGTTGGTTTCCGATGGTGAACACCGGATTGAGCGAGCCGACGGGATCCTGGAACACCATATTGAAATGCGTGAGGATCGTGGCGCGGCGCACTCGCTGCGCAACGGTCCTGAGGTCGACCCCGTCAAACTCCACTTTCCCGTCGATGCGGGTTGTCGCGTTAGGCAGCAGGTCCAGCAACGCGCGCATCAATACCGACTTGCCGCAGCCGGTTTCACCGACGATTCCGATCAGCTCGCCGGTGTTCACTTCCAGGCTCAAGCGGTCAACGACCCGCGCGCTGCCCTCGAAGCTACGGAATGTCACGGACAGATCGCTGACGCGCAGCGTGTGCGCTGCATGCCCAGGCGAAACTGGCATCTCTGGTGCACCGGTGCTTGGCTGTGCCGGCGTGCTCATCGACCGTCCCTCATACGTCAACGTCGAACAGGTCGCGCAGACCGTCGCCCAATAGGTTAAATCCGAGCACCGCCAGCACGATCGCCAGTCCAGGGAACACCGACTCCCACCAGCCGGTGGGCAAGTCATTCACACCGGCCGCGACCATCGTGCCGAGGTCGGCTTGCGGCGGCTGCACGCCCAGCCCAAGGAAGCTCAGGCCCGCGCCAATAAGGATCACAAATCCCGCGTCCAGCGTAACCTTGACCAACACTGCCGACAGAGCGTTTGGCAGGATCTCACGCACCATGATGTGAAACGGACCGGCGCCCATCAGCCGGGCGGCGTCGACGTAGTCCTCCTGCTTTAGCGACACCGTGATGCCGTGCACCAGCCGGGCGTGCCACGTCCACCAGAGCATGCTGACCGCGATCATCGCGTTGAAAAGATTCGGAGTCAGCACCGAGGTTATCGCCATGGCCATCACCAGCGCCGGTACCGAGAGAAAAATATCGGTGATGCGCATTAGCACTGCCTCGATCCATCCGCCGTAATAGCCGGCGATAAGACCGATCATCACGCCGATCGGTACACCGATGGGCAGCACGACGGCGACCAGCAACAGCGAGATACGGAAGCCAAACAGCACGCGGCTGAACATGTCGCGGCCGGCGTTATCCGTGCCGAACAAATGTGTCCACGACGGCGGCTTCAGCATATTGGCGAAGTCCACGAAGTTGCCCGCGGAACCGGGGTACGGCGCGATCAAGGGGGCCGCCAGGGCAATGAGGATCACCAGCAGCGTGATTGCCAGCCCGATCACAGCGGTTGGGTTGAGCGAGAAGCGATACCATGCGCGCCTCCAGCCCTGTCGGGAGCGTGCGCGCGGCGCGGTTGGCGGTGAGCTGCCCTCCGGTGTAGCGGCTGCCAGGGTGCCCACCTCAGACCGTCCCTTTCAGCCGGATGCGTGGGTCGAGATAGCCACGCAGCAAGTCCATGGCCAGGTTTGAGATCGAGAACATCACGCCCACGATGAGCACCACGCCGACGATCGCATTGAGGTCTTTCTCCAGCATGGCGCGTACCCCATAGCTGGCGACTCCCGGCCAGCCAAAGACCGCTTCTATCAGGAACGCCTCGCCGAACAGCGAGGCGAATGTCAGGCCGACTATCGTCAGCGCCGGGATCAGTGCCGGCTTGAGGGCATATTTGAATGCGATACGCACGCGCGGCACGCCACGCAACTCCATCGCTCGCACATGCTCGCGGCGAAGCACCTCGATCATGCTGGCGCGGACCAGGCGGACCACCTGCGAGAGGCCGGCGACTGCGAGCGCGATCGATGGCAGAATGAGGTGCGTGAGCGCGCTTCCCAAGACGTGCCAGTTGCCGGTGAGCAGCGCATCAGGTGCAACCATGCCGGTGATACCGGCATGAAACTGCAGGTTCGGGTCAAGCTGCCCAGTGATGGGCAGGATGCCAAGGCTATAGCCAAATGCGATTTGCAGAGCGATACCCACCAGAAAGTCCGGCACTGCGACACCAAACAGCGTGAGAAGACGCGCCGCGGTATCGATCGGCCCATCTCGATTCAGCGCCGCGAGTACGCCGAGCGGAACGCCTAGCACGACGACAAGCAACGTGCTGGCCAGTACCAGCTCCAGGGTAGCCGGGAAGGTATCGCGCAGATCGTCGAACACGTTGCGCCGCGTCAGGATCGCCGTACCGAAGTCTCCATGGACTGCCCCGCCGATGTAGCGAGTGTACTGGGTCCAGAGTGGCTGATCGATACCGAAGTCGTGATCCAACGCGCGGACCTGCTCGTTCGTGGCGTTGGGACCCAGGGCAAGGCGCCCCGGGTCCCCTGGCACGATGCGGGCAAGCACGAACATCAGTATGGAAAGCCCAAATAGGACCAATATTGCCTGGCCGGATCGGCGTCCAAAGAACGAAAGATACTTCATCGCGATTGCACGCCGATCCCCGGCCTGTTGGTCTGCGTCAAAAGTTTGAGCTGCCCTTCAGCCTACGACTTCTTGAGGTCGTAGAACTGATACGTGCCTGCCGGAATGAACTTGAAGCCGGTGACGTTTGGCCGTACCGCCTGGCGCCAGAGCTGCGAAAGCACGAAGATATCGGTCTGCAGCGAAACGATGCGTGCCTGAATTTGCTTGTAGATTGCGTTCCGCTTAGCCGTATTGACGGTGAGGCGCGACTGCGAAATCATCGAGTCTATTTGCGGGTCGTTCAGCCATTCCATCGAGGCCCAGGTGCCGTTCGACTTCGAGGCATACTGCACGAAGAACATGCTGTCGGGTGATGGGTAGATTACGTCGTAGAAGACCTGAGTCACGTTCGGTGTGTCGCTCACTTTGGTTGCGAGCTCCGTGATCCGATTCCAGGGCTGCGGGTTTAGCGTGACTTTGAAGCCGACCTGGCTCATGATGCTGTTGAACAGCAGCCCGATCTGGGCCTCGAAGCTAGCCGAGACCACGTAGCCAAGTGAGAGCGGGATTGGGCCTTTGCCCGCGTATTTGCTCTTGGCCAGCTCGGCCTTTGCCGCCGCCAGGTTTTGCTTTGGAATCGACAGGCTGCCGTTGTAGGCATCCTTGAAGATCGTGGAGAGCGGGCCGCCAACCGGAGCGCCCGGAAGCAGGCGCTGCTGAACCGTGGTGTAGTCGAAGGCCAGGGCGAGGGCACGGCGCACGTGAATATCGTCGGTAGGCGCGAGGCGCGTGTTCAGCTTCAGATAAAACACGCTGGTGGTCGGCGCCTTCACGATGTTGAAGCCCATGTGCTGCAGCGTGTCATAGGTCGTGTTGCCCTGGAACTGACTCGTCATGTCCAGCACGCCGGTCTTGGCGAGCGACACCACGGTCGCTTCCTGTGTCACGATCATCACCCGGACTTCATCGATGGCGCCCGGGCCCCAGCCACGGAAGTAGCCAGGGAAGCGCTTCATGCGCAGCTCGCTGCCCTCGACATCACTCACCAGGGTATAGGGACCGGAACCGGCCTCGTTGGAAGCCAGGAAGGCCTGACCGTAATCGCCATTTGTGCCAAACTTGCCCGGCTTCTGCTTCGAGATCACCGTGGCCTTATCAACGATGAACAGCAGCGGCAAGGT
>JAQBPC010000099.1 GCA_028287725.1 Chloroflexota bacterium
CTCGAAGCGCCGGTTTTGCTTGGCGGTAAGAGTCGCGACGCTCTCCCGAGCGATTTCCGCCTTGCGCTGGGCGTCAGCGGCTATGGACTGACCGATGAGCTAGTCGAGCTAGCCCGGAACGCGGACGTGGTTCTGGTCGTCGGCAGCAAGCTGGGTGACCAACGGACCGGGCAGGGGCGCCTACAATTCCCGGGTGCACTCATTCATATTGACATCGACCCTTCGGAAATCGGACGCCGGTATCCGGCACAAGTGGGTATTGCCGCGAATGCCGAAGTCGCACTGTCGGCTCTCGTTGACGCATTGCCGAACCTCACGCCTCGTGCCGCCCAGACAGCTGACGTTGACCGGGTCCGAGAGTCGATAGAAATCCAAGCGCGCCGCGCATATGGCGACAGGCTTGCGTATCTCGACGCCGTACGCAGCGCGACGCCGCCTGACGGGATTATCGTGGCGGATATGACGATGCTCGGCTACGCCGCCGCCGACTATCTTCCGGTTACCGGCCCGCGAACCTTTATCCACTCCGCTGAGTTGTGCACTATCGGCTGTGGCCTGCCACTTGCACTCGGGGCCAAGGTGGGCGCTTCCGACCGCGCCGTGGTCGCGCTCTGCGGCGACGGCGGATTTCTGCTCAACCCCGGTGAGCTGGCGACCGCGGTGCAGGAGCAGCTTCCGGTCGTGGTGGTGCTTTTCAATGATAGGCAGTATACGGCGGTGAAAAATGAGCAGCGCCGCGCCTTTGGGGCACGGTATATCGCCACCGACCTGCGCGCGCCCGACTACGTCGCGCTGGCACACGCGTTCGGCGCCGACGGTGTGCGCGCGGATTCGCCAAGCGCACTCAAGGACGCGATTGCAGCCGGCCTCAGCAGCGGACGTGTGACGCTCATCGACACGCCGTTGCCACCTGTGGCCTGAGGTAAGTCGAATCGGTAGTTGCCGCAGATGCACTCATTCGGGCTGTATCATAAGCCGAGAGTGGCGTGGCTCGGCAGCCTCCCCAATGTTTCACATGGGACCATGCGGAGGCTGTTTGCCGACATACCGACCACTACCGGCCCCGACCAAGCCGGCGCTTATTTGCTCCATCGCAACTGGTTTTCGTAGCGCCAAACACTGAGGAGTGTTGCATGTCCGAGGGGATTTATCCGCGCCACCTCTGGTTCAACGGGCAAATTGTGCCCTGGGAAGCCGCGACCCTCCATGCAACTTCCACCATTTGGTCGGGAATAAGCGCCGTTTTCGAAGGTATCCGCGCTTACTGGAATCCCATCAGCGGTGAGATGCACGTATTTCGCCTGCACGAGCACCTTACCCGCTTGAAGCAGTCGATGCGCCTGAATCGTATGGAGATGCCACACGAGGCAATAGACCTCATGGAGGGCCTGCCCGAGCTGATCCGGCGGAATGGCATCCAGGAAGATACCTACATACGCATCATCGCGTTTCCGTCCGAGCGGCGCATGGCAAGTCGTGCCGATGAAGAGGTGATGAACTTATTGGCCGATACCGCGCCGCTCGCTTCCAGGCTAGCCGATGATCGGGCGGCTCACCTGATGGTCAGCACTTTCACCAAAATCAGCGACGCAATCATGTCGCCATTGGTGAAGAGCATCGCCAATTACCGGAACAGTGAGCGTGCAATGCAGGAGGCACGTCTCGCCGGTTACGACGGCACGATATTGCTCAACCGCCTCGGTGAGGTCGCCGAAGGTGCCTGGTCAAATGTCTTCATGGTCCGCAATGGAGTGCTGATTACGCCCGACCTCGGCAGCGACCTGCTTGCGGGCGTGACCCGCGACACCATGATCCATCTGGCGCGTACGGAGCTGGGCATTCCAGTGGAAGAGCGCAGGATCTCTCGCACGGAGCTATATCTCGCGGACGAAGTGTTTCTTTGCGGGACGGCCCTGGAGATGCAAGCTGTTGCATCAATCGACCGCTTCCAGATCGGCGACGGAACACTCGGACCTGTGGCGCGGAAGTTACGCTCGTTGTATTCGGCTGCGGTGCGCGGTGAGAATGATGATTACGCCCACTGGCGCAGTACGGCTCCCACGATGCAAGCCGCCTACTGACGATTGGCACCATCCTAATCACTACCGGATGTTCGCAGGTCACCGCATAGTCTTCGCCCCACGTCCGCGCCTCCGGTTCCGTACACCGGCATGCTCGAGACCGTCCGCTGCCATGGACGCAACTGTCGTCTAATTTGCGGACGGGCCCGCGCCACCGATACACTGGATTAGACGATTGTCGACACTTTCTTCTGGATCAGGTGCTCGCGGCCACTCGCAACACTATGTCGTGCTGCATTCAGCGCCTGCCTTTTCCCTAGTTTTAGGGTAGTCAGGAAGGGGCTAAACCGTGATTACCGAGCGCTTGGTTGATGTCGCGCGCTTGCGCGACCTCGAGCAGAAACACTTCTCCGCTGTCCTGAGTCGCACAACTGACGTATTTATTGAGCGGGGCAGCGGCTCATACATGTACACGCCCGAGGGCCGCAAGTACCTCGACTTCGTGATGGGCATTGCCTCGGTCAACACCGGGCACTCGCACCCGAAGGTGATTGAGGCGGCCAAGGCTCAAATCGATAAGATCGTGCATCC
>JAQBPC010000109.1 GCA_028287725.1 Chloroflexota bacterium
CGACCACGAAACGCCAGGCCGGATTATAGCTCAGCCCGGTAATGCTCGCATGCTGGACTTCCAGTACCTACCCAGAACTAACGTTGTGATCGCAATCGCTTCCGCAGAGATGGACGGAGGTAGTCGATCGCCGAACTACGAGGGTTGGCGTCAACAGAACCTTGCGAACGTCCTGCGGCGAACCTGCAAGTGGTGCCGCATCGCTCCGTAGCTCGTTCGACGATTCCTGCTCCGTCTCGCCTTCGATGGAATCTAGAAGCAACGTCGCCGCGGTGCGAGCGAGCTCCGCGACAGGTTGTCGCACGGTCGTCAGCGGAGGTGACGTATAGGCAGCCTGAGGGATATCGTCGAAGCCAACGACAGAGAGGACCTGAGGCACACGCCAACCAGCCTCCTGGAGGGCACAGAGCACCCCCACCGCCAGCAAATCTGCCGCGCAAAGAAATGCCGTTGGCTTAACGTTGGCGTCCATCAGTCGAGTCGCGGCGGCGTAGCCGCCGGCGGCCGAGTGCGGGCCGAGAGCGATGGCCTCGGGCGGTACCGACAGGCCGCGTTCCGCCATCTCAGACAGAAACACATCGAGACGCCTATCCATATCCCAGCTGAGTCTGTTGCCTACGAACGCGATCTGGCGGTGACCGAGCGCCAGCAAATGTTCGATGGCGAGCCGGATTCCATGCGTGTCGTCGACATTCACCGAGGGGATCATCGTGTTGTCGCGGGTACGCGCCACGCCGACGACATGGTGATAATGCTTGAGCAAATCGGCTTCCGCCTCGCGTCCCAGCACGCGATCTCCAAGGACCAGCACGCCATCGACCCAAGAGCCGAGCAGCGGCTCAAACTCGCGGCCCGAAAGTGAATCACTCATGGCATGACTGAGCACGAACTGATAGCCACGTGCCGCGAACACGGCGGCGATCGCCGGGATGAGCGCCGCCGAAAACGGATCGGTGATGTCGGCAACTAAAACGCCAATCGTCCCACTCCGTTGCGTGCGCAAGCCGCGCGCCATCAGGTTTGGCCTGTAGCCGAGCCGCGCGGCCGTCTCCAGGACTCGCTGACGTGTGGACTCGCTGATCATCACCGGCGACACTTTTCCGGTCAGGACGCGCGACACAGTCGTATTAGAGACTTCGGCCTCTCTCGCTACATCCTTGAGGGTGACCGGAATCTTTCCTCCGGCTCGCCTGTGCATCATCGGCACACTGACTTCTTTCAATAATTGCATATAGCCGATGATCGGCCGCCAACGACGTTTTCTGGCCGTACGCCGTCTTGGCACCGATGACCGAGTACCCGGCGCTTCAGTCTAAGACGAGCCAATGGAGATAAGCAGCTAGCGTAGCACGGCTGGCTGGGCCAGAGCGCCGGCCGAAGACTGGATGCTCACCTCGAATGGATAACGGCTTAACGTTATCATTGACTCCTTTCCCTGTCAAAGAGTTACTCGGACGAGCTGAGCAGGAATATGTTGATGCACTCTTCCTGTCAGACTGCCGGTGTAAGCTCCCGCATCCGAAAGGGTAATGTTTCACGAATGGAACGCGCTATCGTCGGCGGCTTATGGATAAAGGCTTAACGTTTTCATGTTGACATTGGATATTGATTCCCGTAGTATCCGGTGTATTACTGGGAGCCTTCCAAGGTCTTCAATGGTGCGAGAGGAGGCATCAGCAGGCACCAATACACGTCGTGGCGTGGTGGATTGGCTCCGCCCGCGGAGGTTCCGATTGCCTGGCGCAGACCAGGGATTGCTCGCTCATCCTTAACTCTAAGGAGAATTGTCGATGCTTTATCCTCGTAGTCGCGTTCCAGTAGTACGCCTCGTTCTCGCCGCATCGTTGCTCTCAGTGCCGTTCATATCGTCATCCAGGACGATGGGCCACGCCTCCCAGGCTCCTATCGAGATCAAGGTGGCGGGCGGCTGGACAGACGCCGTCCAGGCGCCGGCATTCTCGCGTTTGGCCGAGAGCTACAACAAAGTGCAGTCCGCCATCCACGTGACATCAATTAAGGCTGTTACGGACGCCCAGATTCTCACGCAGGTGTCCGCGGGGAAGGCCGCTGATGTCTTCGTCAACTTCAACGCCTCTGACGTTGCGCCCTGGGGTATCGCCGGGTATGCGCTCAATCTGGACCCCTATATTAAGGCGACGCATTACGATGTAGGCCAGCTGATTCCGGCGGCGCGCAAGTTATCAACCTACAACGGCCACATCTACGCGATACCAACACTGGTCGACACCACCATGCTGCTCTACAACAAGACGCTATTCAAACAGGCGGGGATCAGCGGGCCGCCAAAAACAATTGAGGAACTGACCGCCGACGCGCTGAAGCTGACCAAGAAGGATTCTGCCGGACACATCACCCAATTGGGCTTCGATCCTCTTCTGTACGCCGGCGACTACAATAACACCTGGCTACCCGCATATGTGGCTATGAATGGCGGCCAGCTGGCCAGCTCAGATAGTAAGAAGATTACCGCCAACTGCTCGCAATGCGTGGCTGCGCTCCAATGGGAGGTAAACCTCTACAAGACCATCGGCGCCACGGAGATTGACCGATTCGAATCCGGCGCCGCGGCCGCTGAATACAGCCACAGCAACTTGTTCTTGACGGGCAAGGTGGCCATGATCCTCGACGGCGAGTTCTACACGCAAGTTGCCACGAATTATGGTCCCAAGAACTTCCAGTGGGATAACGCCCCGCTGCCGTACCCAGCAGCCCATCCCGAGCTGGCCGGCTCCGGCGTGGTTTTCGGCAACCCCACCATGATTATCAAGGGAACTAAGAATCCGCTCGCCGCCTTCAAGGTGCTGCAGTACATGCAGTCAGTTCAGCCGCTGGTAGGTTTTGCCAACGTTGTGCGCAATGTTCCGCAAATCAACAGCGCGCTCCAGTCTCCCAACCTCTCCACGGACCCTCGCTTCCGCCGCTTCATTAAATGGGCGCAGGGATCGAAGATTACGGTGTTCCCGGTGTTGCCCGTGTCGGCAGCCTACATGAACGAGCTCGTTCGCTACGAGAATCTTGCGCTTCACGGCAAGATGACCGCGCAAGCCGCCCTCGACAAGGTCACGTCCGACATGCAGACGCAACTCGACGCGCAGTCAAACGGTCTCTAGCTCGTACGGCCAATTAACCCTTAAGGGTTACCGATGAATTTGGGAGCGTGGGTGTCTGCCTTACAGGCGCCTCGACTGAGGGCCAATACTCACGCTCCCAGGCATTCGGCGCGTAGCCTGCTAGTACTGCAGGGCAACACGCCTGCATTCCCAGTGCCTTCACAGACCACTGAAATGGTATGGCGTGCTCTCACTCACAGACTTCGCCAAGACGCTTCAGCAGCGGGATAACAAATAATGGACATTGCGCCAAAACGTGGACGAATCGCGGGCATGACTCGCGATGAGCGTAGCAACCTGTGGGTGGGCTTGCTGTTCTGCGGT
>JAQBPC010000115.1 GCA_028287725.1 Chloroflexota bacterium
CCACAGGGTGCGCGAACCGTCGGCGCCGTCGCGCCTATCGCGCTCATCGCCGCGCTACCACTGATGGCGCTGGCGAGCTGGACCTACCATCGGGTGCGCGTCTCGCGGGCGTCGGCGAGAGAAGTTACTGGGGTGCTGACACGTATTGACCAGAGGCCAAGAAATGCGATTGCCGCAATCGTGGCGACATTGGTCATCCTTGTCCCCACAGGCGTTGTTGCCAAGGCAAATTACGATGAATACTTCATCCAGCACTCATCTGATCTCACGTCGTGGCTGGAAATGGGTGGCCTGCAGGCGATCATTGGCCGGTCAGCAATTGCCTTAGAGTTGCAGGGCTATACCGTCAGAATCAGCCCGGAGCTCGCGGGCGATCCGGCGCTTATATGGGCAGCCGGCGGCGCGTCAATTCCAGCATTTGACCCTAATGTGCCCGTACCCTTACCCGTTCCGTCGGGTGGCCTTGCATTGATCATTCCCGCAACGAACGCCGACGTATTCAACTTCGTTGAACGATCGTACCCGAGCGCTAGCGTCAAGGCGCTAACGCCTTCATTTGATCGAACACAGGTTGAGGCCCGAGCGGTCCTAATTACTCCTGGTGATGCCGAGCGTAACCTGGGCGCGACGGCGGTATTTGGTCAAGGCGCTAGCGCCACCACAGTGTCCCACGTAATAGGAGCAGCAACCTGGCCGGTGTCCTCGGGTGCGGGCACGGCAGCATCACTCCAGGCGACCCTGGTATTGGGCGGCGGGCAGGCGTGGCAACCTGTTAGCTTCCGCGTCTCCGGCCTTGCCAGCGGTACGCTGTCCATCGATGGCGACTCGTGGCCGGTAAATGCCGCAGGGACGCCGTCCCTTCGCCTTGGCGCCGGGAACCATCGCGTGGTGGTGCGTGGAAAAGGTCGCGCCGGCAGGCAACTTGCATTACAGTGGACTTCTCCAGCGGGCTCAATAGGCCTTGGCGGCATCCCAAGTGGATGGACGACAGTTCCACCGCTGTTTATTTCTTCGCCGTCTCTGCCCACCGGCGGTCTGCTGGGGCTCTATTTCCCAGGTCCAGTGTTTAGCGGGAGCCCCGTGCTCGAGCGAGTCGATCAGACGGTGAATTCCTATTATCAGAATCCGCCCGGCGCCCTGACGTTCCCGTTCTCAACACGGTGGCTTGGCATACTCGAGGCGCCAGTTACGGGAAGCTACAGCTTCGGGCTTGATAGTACCGGACCTTCGAGCCTCTTTGTTGACGGTCACGAAGTTCTGAAAACCGGCCCTTCGGGAGGCTCGTACAGTACCGCGATAATGCTGACCCGAGGACCTCACACGCTCAGGCTCGACTATCACTCGACGGGTAACTATTTGCATTGCTACTTCACGTGGGCCCCGCCTGGCCAATCAGGCCTTTCACCGGTGCCGCCGAGTGTCACCCTGCCGGCGCACGGTTAACCTGCTGCATCTGCGCGAGGGCGAGCACGTTCTCGAGGAGCACGGCGGTTGTTACCGGTCCCACGCCTCCGGGGACAGGAGTGATCGCGGATGCCCTCGTGAGCGCCGCCTCGGTATCGACATCACCACAGATGCCCTGACCTGAGGGATCCGCGTTGATGCCCACGTCGATCACGACCGCGCCGTCGCCGATATATTCGGCCCCAATGGCGCGCGGCTTGCCGATCGCCACCACCAGCACCTCAGCACGACGTGCCTCACCAGGTAGATCGACTGTGGCAGTGGAGCACACTGTCACTGTCGCTCGCTTGCTGAGCAATATCTGGGAAAGTGGCCGTCCTACGGTTGCGCTGCGGTTTATGATGGTGACGCGCTTCCCAACCAGCGTGTCCAGTCTGCTCTCAATCAGCGCGAGGATGGCGCCCGGCGTACTGGGCATCACACTCGGCTCATCCAGCATTAACTTTCCGAGATTCGTGGCGTTCAGCCCCTCGACGTCTTTCTCGGGAGATAACGCTTGTCCAACTGCATGGCGCATGTGCGCTGGGATTGGGTTTTGTACGAGAACCGCGTGGACCGATTGGTCCGCATCCAGTTGGCGCAGTGTGTCGATGAGCTTGTCTTGAGGAGCCTCGCCATCTAGACCTACCTCGCGGACATCGATGCCGATTCGCCCGGCGCGTTGCTTGATCATCTTGCGGTAACTCGTGGCGTCGCCATGTTCGCCGCGATACAGGACGGCAAGTGTTGGTTGCACGCCGGTGGAGACTAGCTCATCCCTTTTCGTCGCGGCACGACGTTCGATCGTGGCCGCAACTTCGCGGCCAAGAATCAGACGTTCGTCACGCGTCTTAGTATCCTGCACGTTGCCCTCGCAGTGAATCTATTGCACATTGAACTGTGCGAGAATTATACCGCTGGTGCCCCATCTGGCACGATTGGCACAACATTACCCCGCGCCGCGGATCATACGTTACTCCATCATCTGGGGGCCGACACCACTACCCAAATCCGGTAAATCGCCGAACATATGGTCAATTCTGACACCGGAAGCAGGTTGGTCGGCTTGGCCGGACAATACAACGTAAAATATGTGTCGGCACCCACTGGACAAGTGATGTCATTGGAGCATACTTACTTGCATGCGCATGCCTGAGCCTCGCGTGTAGCGTGGCCTACCGCAACCAGCCTCGGGGCTAGAATTGCGTATCATTAAGAAGCATTACGAACGAACTACGTTCCCGGACAAGCGACGCTGCGACCGCGCGAGGTCGAAGCGGATGCACAGATATTTCCCGGGCAAAGACGAAGAGCGAAGGATTAGATAATAAATGCAGGACACTATAGCTGTCCTGGTCGTTGAGGACGATGCGTCGGTGCGCGACGTGCTGGACATGGTGTTCGCGCAGGAGCCGGGTATCTACTACACGATCGCGGCCGGAGGAGCAAATGGGATCGCCAAGCTCGCCGATGGGCCGCCCGATGTCATTCTCACCGACCTACTTATGCCCCGTGTTAGTGGGGTAGAAGTCATCCAATATGCACGCCAGCGCTATCCTGGAATCCCGATAATCGCGTTTAGCGCGAAGCCGATGAACGGCCTCGACAGCGACGAGCAACTGATCGGCGGTGAACCTGTCACCTTTCTGCCGAAGCCGTTCGACCT
>JAQBPC010000119.1 GCA_028287725.1 Chloroflexota bacterium
AGCGTGATGGGCCCCATGGCCCGAGAAGCTTGACCTCAGCTCCTAAGCACACGATCCTTGCCATGCACCATCTTGGATAGCCAAGGGGGCGCACAATCGATTGTGCGCCCCCTTTGCTTCTCGTTCGTGTTACGTGACTTGCTAGACGACTATCTTAGTCGGTAGAGAGGTACCGAGCGCTGGCCCAACCGGTAGCACCACTGCGCAGCTTTACTTCGTTCCACCCGGAGCGTCGCGCGATCACCTGTACCGTCTCACCTGAGAACAATACGCTCACGACGCGCGCTTCGCTATCCGGCATTGCCCGCACGTTCAAGGCCGGGGTGGTAACCCTTGCAAATGCGCCCGTAGCTGCGTTGTTGCCCGAAGTCGATGTCTGTACTGTATCCGAGCTCGCTTTGACGACCTTGGTTGTGCTTAGGTACTGCATGGCCACCCAGCCGACCTGGCCGCTCGGCGTGCCAACACGAACCCAGTGAGGCTTCGTCTGATACACGGCCAGTTGCGCGCCGATCTGCACGAAGCCGATGCTGCCGAAAGATTTGCTGGGTCCGCTCCGCACCAGTAACGGGCCGACGGCCACAAACATGACCGAGCTTGGTTTGCTGCTGGATATAGCGGAGGCCTTGGAAAGCCCTGGGGTCGTAATCGAGGTATTTTGCGTTTTGACCTGGGTAGCGTTAATCTGTCTGACGCCACCCGCGGTGACCCAGCCATACACGTTGCTGGGTGTTCGTACGTTATACCAGCCGCCCTGACTTTGCACCACATAGAGCTTGCTGCTTTGACCGAGACTGGTGAGCGCGCTGTATTCGTAGCCGGGGCCACTGAGGAGGTTCAACGAATCTTTGATCGGTTGAAGCCACGATCCGGCTGGGGCGTTTGCCACGATAGCTTGCTCGAGCGGTACCGGAGGCGGCGCCGGAGCGGGCACTGGAACTGTTCCCGGTGCCGGCGAGGTCCCCACCAAGGCAAGCGGGCGGGTCGCGCCGGTGTAGTGCGATGCCCAGTACGGGTCACTGAGCAGGTCGGTCGTCACACCAACCGCAAAACTGTCGGCGCCGATCATCTGGCCATTGCCAATGTAAATACCGACATGCGACAGGCCGGCAAACACGGTATTGCTGAAGAAGAGTACGTCACCAGGCAACAACTGCGATTTGTCGACGTGCGGAGCACTGTTCCATGCCCTAGGAATGTCGAATGGCACATACACGCCATTTTGGTGGAAGACGAAGTTGACGAACCCGATGCAGCTAAAGCCCGCCGGCGTATTGCCTATATATGCATACGGCGAGCCAAGATACTGCTTGGCAGTCTGCACAATGTCGTTCGTGCTGGGCGCCCGGGTCGAAGACGCCTGTTTAGAAGTGTCGGAACTAGTGGCGTGGGTAAGGCTGGTTGAGATATTACTCGTCGCGGTGAGGACGCCTGCTACGACAACCCCAGCTACCAGTCTCTTCAATAAAGAACCTCCCTGATCGACATGGATCGCAGATTCAGGCGAGTTTCCTCGACCAATAGGTGCGACGCGCCGTAGTATACACGTCCGTTCGCATGTCGTGCAACTAGCCCATTTTCTCAACCGGCTCAAAGTTCGATCGTCTGGAGGCATGATTGAGCGCATCATCTGCTAATAAGCGGGCTCCTGCATAGACGGATTTCCACCGTTAATTCCTACAATATCGATGCAATACCGCTGCTTGCACATTATAACAATGCACAAAATTGTGTATCTATAACTGTTCGCCATGCTGTCCTTTGTTACCATGCCAGTGCGTGTATCGGATGCCGTCGTCCGGTGCGATTACCAAGCAGCGCGGTGAAGCGCGACTGGCAGCAGGGAGAGGGCTCATTGGGGGCGACGCAAGACGTGGCTGAACCAGGCGCTATGCCGGACAGCCCGGAATCATCCGCCGCTCATCTCGAACCATTCGACGCAGGTGTCGGCGGCCGTTCAACGGCTCGCCGGTACTTCGAGCTGCTCCCGCTCGTCGTCGCTATCTCCGGCTGCCTATCGGTTTTTCTCGGCGTGCATGTGATGCACGAGCAAGCTGCTTTTACCCTCTGGACCGGCACGCCGATCGGGATCTTCGGCGATGTGTTCCCGAATCCGCAATGGGTGCTGCTCGGTACCCTTTGCGTCCTGGTCGGCTGTCTACTCGCTGCTTTCTCGCTGCCTGCCCTCGTCACTGCCCACCAGGAGCCGGTAGTACCCGGTAGCCCCGTCCACTCATCGCGCCCATTGATCCCTATAATCAAATTCCGCTCGGCCTGGGTAGGGGGTGTTGCCGCGGCTGCCGGACTGTGCCTCTACGCCTATGTCATTGCTCAGGCTCCGTCGCATCAGGCGGGTGTGATCGTGCTGCTGTGCCTCATCGCCGCCACGGCACTGTTCCTGCTCAGCATTCGTCTGCTCTTGCCGGGGGGACGCGCCGATATGCGCCGTGGCCTGCCCGCGCTGACTGTTTGGGACGTGGCGGCGATCGCCGCCGTGACCGTGGCCTTTGTTGCCTTGATGCTGCACGACGCACGCTACTGGCTCTATTCGTTTTATGGCGATGAGTGGGCATTCTACGACGCTGCCGCGTCGATCGCGCGCGGCAACCCACAGGATTTGCTCAGCCAGGCGGGTGTCTACGGAATCCACCCATGGGCGAATTCCGCGTATCAGGGCCTTGTGATGCGTGTTTTCGGCATAAATGTGGTTGGCTGGCGCTTGAGCAGTATTCTCTCCGTCGCCCTGCCCGTACTCCCGCTGTACTGGCTCGGCTTGGCCGTGGGCGGCCGATCCGTGGCCGTGGCAGCATCCGTGCTCTATGCCGGCTGCCATCTGCTCTGGGCGTTTTCGCATATTGGCTACAACAATAACGACCCGTTGCTGGTGATGGTGCCCGCCGCGACGCTGCTGTATGCCGGTCTCCGGAGCGATCGCTCTGTGTATCTGTGCGCGGCCGGCGCCTGCGCGGGCGCGGCCTGGTACACGCTGTTTAGCGGCCGCCTGATGATAGGCATCGCCGTACTGGTGCTGCTGACGGAGTGGCAGGGCGGCTGGCGGGCCGTGGCGCGCCGGCTGGCCCTGCTGCTGGCCGGGTTCGCCATCGTGGTGCTGCCCCTCGTGATTGACAATGGCACGGATACGATTCGCCAAATGTTCCCATTGGTCAGCCTGTCGCAGGCGCGTACACAACAGGCCGTTTCCTCCCTGCTCGGGCAGAACACCGTGCGGGGCCTCTATGCCTTCCTCTATGCCACGCAAGATTCCCACTACGTGCTGGGCGAGGTGTTCGACACCGTCTCGGCCACGGCGCTATGTGTGGGCGTGGCGCTTGCGCTGCGCCATATCCGCGATCTCGGCCTGCGGCTGCTCCTGATCTGGTTCGTCGTGGGCCTGATGCTCACCACGCCGCTGTACTATGCGCCGCAAATTGCCGACACGCGCCTGCAGATCGTGGTCCCACCGGCAGCGCTGTTGGCTGCCTACGGCCTTGCCACCATTGCCCGCGCACTCGCCTCTCTCGTCCCGCGCCACGCACGCGGCCTGGCGGTCGCGCTCATCGTCGGGGCTGCGCTCGTCGGGGCCCTCGTGCTCAACGTCGACCGCTTCTATCACACCATGCCGGATCGTGAGCAACCGACCTCCATCGCGCTGACCCTCGGCGCTTTACAGCAGACGTCGGGCAGCACCACGCTCCTGGCCGGCCGGCTAGCGAACAACAACCTCGGTCAGGTACTCGACGGTTTCGGGGTGGATGCCGCCCGGGTGCTGTACTTCCAAAACGGCCTGCCCACGGTGGAGTGCCCCTCTCCCAGCACGCCACCCACCCATCCCACCCGCACCGGCGAGACAGCGCGGCGCAACGGTATTGATCAGCGCCGCCGACCTCCCCGTGATCCAAGCTTGCCCACTCCACCCCCGCGTGCTGATCCAATCACCGAACAAGAGCGAGGCCCTCTGGGCGGTCACCATGCCGGCTGATTCCGGAGCGCCCGGCACATACTTCAGCCGCCTGGCGAAGCAGTTGAGCAAGCTCTGCCCGGCGCTCGCCAGCCTACCAACCCAATGACGGGCCTCGCTCAGCGGCCGCGCGGCTGCCGTCGCGTTAGCATGCTCGCGCCGGTCGCGGCGCGCGCCAACCAGGCACAGCGGGCATGGTACGCTAGTGCTACGATCGCCGGCACGTGAATGTAACAAACCAGGAGCGACAGGCATATGACGACGCCCACCGCGCATTCATTACCCAGTCTGAAGGACATCGAGCAGGCGCGAATTCGACTGCAGGGCGTGCTGGTTGCCACGCCGTTTCTCCCGATTGACCCTGCCTTTACCGGCGGACGCGACCTTCTGGTGAAGTGCGAGAACCTGCAGCGCACCGGCTCGTTCAAGATCCGGGGCGCCTACAACCGCATCGCATCGCTCAGCGACGAGGCGCGCGCTCGCGGCGTGATCGCCTATTCATCCGGCAACCATGCCCAGGGCGTGGCCTGTGCCGCGGCCATGCTCGGCGTTGCCGCGACCGTGGTGATGCCCGAAAACGCGATTGCGGCCAAAGTGTCCGCCACCCGCCGATATGGCGCCGAGATCATTTTTGCCGGCACCGATTCCGAGACCCGCCGCCGCCACGCCGAGAACCTGGCGCAGGAGCGGGGCGCGGCTCTGGTGCCGCCATACGATTCGTCGGAGGTTATCGCAGGGCAGGGCACCTTGGGGCTGGAAATCCTCGAAGCCGTGCCCGAAGTGCGCACCGTGGTGGTGCCGATCGGGGGCGGCGGCCTGATTTCCGGCGTCGCGCTGGCCATCAAATCCCTGCGGCCGGACGTGCGCGTGATAGGCGCGGAGCCGGAAGGCGCGGCGGACGCCGCCGCCTCACTGCGAAGCGGGTCGCTCGTGGAGCTTGATCATATCGATACGATCGCCGACGGCTTGCGCGCACGCCGTATCGGGAATCTCCCATTCGCGGCGATCAGCGCGAACGTCGACGAGATCGTGACGGTCTCCGACGCCGCCATACTCGATGCCACCCGTTTGTTGCTCACCGTCGCGCATGTGGTGGCCGAGCCTTCCGGCGCCGTCTCCCTGGCCGCAGCCCTGACGTTTCCGCCGGGCGAGCGTGTGGTGGCAGTGATCAGCGGCGGTAACATCGATGCCGCTCTGCTGCAAACCCTTGCCACAGTTGGCGAGGCACCATAAGCACGAACGGCACCGAAAACAAGCGCAACAACTTGCCAAAACGTTATACCGCTACGCGCGGTGGCACGAGGTGCGACACCCTACAATCGCGTTTGATCTTGGCCGTTCCTTCGACAATCCGGAGGAGTACACCTTGCCCGTTGAACCGATTGCCGTACACTACCCTCCCATGACTCCCGATACGACGATTGCCCCTCAGGGCGCAGTCACGGCACCGGATGTGGCAACAACCGGGACACAGAGGCTGCGCCTGGTCGACGGGAAATGGCGCCTGCTGCTGATCGGGGTCCTGATCCTCTGCCTGGTCGTCAGCTTTTTGGAGCAGCTGCAACTAACGGCCGCTAGTGACGGGTTGCCGCTTCCATTCCTTGGGCTTATGGTCCTGGGCTTGCTAGTGGGTAGTGGGCTGGTAGTGGGCTTCGGCTCCCCGTCCGCTGCCGTACCGTGGCCAGGCTTTCCCGTCCGGTCGAGGCTGCCGCATGCCGCTGCCACTCTTGCCACGGCAGCGGTGTTATCCGCGGGAACAAGCGCCTGGCTGGTTTACGAGCACGGATCCCCGGCACTTGCTACCACCACCTGGATATGCGGGATTATCCTCGCGCTGATCGCCGCGGCCTGGCCGCGCGGGCGACGGGGAACACAGGCGCAAGCAAGGCACACAGCGCGCCGTGCCCGCTGGGCCGTGCCGGCGCTGGCCGGCATCTTGGTCGTCGCGGCACTGCTCCGCCTGCCCGCACTCGATTCGATACCCGGCTTCATCCATGGGGACGAAGGAAATGTGGGCCTGTCTTCCCGCATGGCAGCCAGCGGAGAGATGGCCAGCATATTCTCAACCGGCTTTATGGGGCTGCCCATGCTTGGCTACAGCTGGGATGGCCTCTTCTTACGTGTGTTAGGCGACAACCTATTCTCGCTTCGCGCCTCATCGGCGTTCCTGGGCCTTGGTTCGATCCTCTTTACCGCGCTATTGGGAAAAGAGCTGTTCAACTGGCGTACCAGCCTGCTGGCGGCGATACTGCTGTCCTTCTACCACGTGCATATCCACTACAGCCGGGATGGCTTGCATAACATCCAGGCGCTCTTCATGGTAGTGCTCACCGTGTATTTGCTCGTGCTCGCGCTGCGATATTGCTCCGCCACCGCCGCGGTGTGCACGGGCATAGCGCTGAGCATCGATCTGCAGGTATTCTTCTCCGCCCGGCTAGCCTACATAATGGTGCCGCTGATTCTCGTCTATGCGCTACTTGTGGTCGACCGCGGCCAGCTCCGCCCCCGCTTGCCAATGCTCGCGTGGCTGACGCTTGGCTTCATGGTCGCCACCGGTCCGGTAGCAGCGTTCATTGCTCGCGATTTGACCACCTTCTCCAGCCACTCGAGCGATGCCCTGGTGTTTTCCAGCAACCCTGCCTCCCGGGATCACATGTTCAGCGGCTATGGCACCTACGATATCTGGCAGGTCATGCGGGTAAACATTTGGCGAGCGCTACAAACCTTTAACTCCCCAGGTCATGTGGCGGATCAGTACCCATTCCTGCCTCACCCTATGCTCGATCCGGTAAGTGGGGCATTACTGCCGAGCGCAATGGTCCTTGGCCTGTATCGCTTGCGACATGTTGGTTATGGCGTCTGCATGATCATCTTTGGGGTGATCATGCTGTGTATTGGCACGTTTACGCTTGATCAACCCGACTGGAACCGCTTGCTGGTCGTCGTGCCCGTAGTTGCATTGCTGATTGGGGCCCTGCTCGACACGCTGTGGAACGCGCTGGAACGTAGTTCGCTACGTCTCCGCGCCCCCGCCGCGCTGGCATGCCTGGGGCTCTTGGTCGCTGTATTTTACGGCAATTACCAGTGGTACTTCGTGCAGTTCCAACCCGCGGTTCGGCACAGCTTCAGTGCCTTTGCCATGGATGCCGGCAACTATCTGCGCCAGCACAACAGTTCGTACGCATACGCGATTCAGGGTGGCGGCTTCGATTTTGGTCACCAGGCAGTGTTGTTTTTAGCGCCGAACGCGCATACATGTACCATCCCGCCGACCCTGGCAATAACCGGCTGCCTACAAGCCTCTCAAGCGACATCCGAACGGCTATTTTTTATCATGCCATCCCAATTGGCCTTGATTCCCGCTCTCGAGAAATCGCATCCAGGTGGCTCGCTCGCGCTATTCAACACCTACGACACAAACGCGCGGGTCATGTTATACCGGGTTACCATCTGAGCCCGATCCTTATCCTGTTCCAGCCGATGGTGCAGGCACGATGAAGGGAACAGGCGATCTAGTCGGCAACGACCGCCTGCCATGTGATCACTGAGCTCTCGGTCACCGTGTCACTCCGGCACTACCGCCGACGTCTTACGCGCACCGTATCGAGAATCTCCCGTTCGCGGCGATCAGTGTGAACGTCGACGAAATCGTGACCATCTCCAGCGCTGCTATACTTGATGCCGCCCGTTTGTTACGCACCGTCGCGCATCTGGTAGCCAGGCCTTCGTGCGCCGTCCATCTGGCTGGGGCCCTGATGTTTCCGCCGAGCGCGCGCATGAAGGCAGCGATCATTTGCGGTAACATCGATGCCGCTCTGCCGCGAACACTTGCCAAGACGCGT
>JAQBPC010000123.1 GCA_028287725.1 Chloroflexota bacterium
GCACCGGCGGAGTTCTTCGCCGGTGCCAGTGCTGTTACAGGCGGGTTTTTGGCGCGGTGGTCTACACGCCGTCCACGATGATCACGCCGCCCTCCGAGGCAGACTGGCGCAGTTTCAGGAGGGACGAGTACTCTGGTGAGTCGTACCAGGCGCGAGCTCGATCGACGGTCTCGAATTCTATGATCACGAAGCGCTCGGGCTGCCAGCCGCCCTCAAGGGACAGCGGGTTGCCGCCACGAACCAGGAAACGCCCGCCATAGAGTTCGACGGTTGCGCCGACCTGCCGGCGGTACGTCTCGAACGCTGCCGGGTCGGTGACCCGCAGGTCTGCCACAACATACCCTGCCATCGTACCAGTCCCTTCACGCCTATTTCATGTCGCGCCGTTTGGGGCCACTCCGGCATCGTAACCGCTTGGTACAGGGCAGACAAGACGCGAAGAGAAGGGATTTGAGCTGATTCGCCACAAGCCAGACGCCCCGAATCTTCGGGTTTCGTCGTGGTTTTGCTGCAACTGCCCAGCCGAGTCTCCGAGCGCGGGGCGGCGTGTCGGAGTACCTCACTGCCTGGCTCAGGCAACATGGGGCTATCAGCGAGGGGGTTTTTCAGCGGCGGGCGGCGGCTGCGACGCCATGATTGCACCTGGTTCAACCAGGTGGGGCACCTGGGCCTGCTCGTAGGGTACCCCGTAAAGGGGTGCTCGGAGCCGGCACACGGGTTTGTGCCCCTATGTAAGCAGAGTAAGGTACAAACATAGCAACGTCGCAACCGCCGCCCGCCGCTTCAACTACTATGCCACAGATCGCGCATTATTGGAATACGTTCCGGCAACGAAATGATCGCGCTTTACGTAATGATTGTTGCCTCTGGCGGCGATTCCTGACTGCCGGGAGATATGCACGAGGCGCCGCGCCGGGCTAGCTCCCGGCAGCATTGCACGGTGCTGGGCATTGCGGCAACAGACCCTTCCGATTGTGTTTAACCATATACCGAGAATGAACTCGTAGGGTCTTGACCATGACGTTACGTCACCCTTTACTCTCGACTTTGGAAAGGAGTTGAGCTCATGAGTCGCCGTTTCTACCGCAGCGGTGAGTTTGCTGAGAAGGTCTCAGTCTCGGTGCGTACCCTGCGCTACTACGACAAGGTGGGACTGCTCTCGCCCACGCAGCACACTGAGTCGGGCTATCGTCTGTATACCGAGCAGGATGTACTGCGCCTCCAGCAGATCCTGGCGCTGAAGTTTTTGGGTTTCTCGCTGGAGGAGGTCGAGGCCTGTCTGCGTGCTGGTCCACGCGGGCTCCAGGACGTGCTGGCCATGCAAAAGGCGATGATGCGGGAGAAACGGTCCCAAATTGACAAAGTTATCGAGGCTATCGAAAAAACAGAGGGGGTCGTGCAGGCCGGTTGCGACACCTGGGAATCGGTCGTACATGTTATGGAGGTAATGCAAATGCAACAGAAAGATGCCTGGCAGAACAAGTATTTCACGCCTGAGCAGCGTGAGAAGCTGGAAGAGCTGAGAAAGGCGTCATTCTCGGACGAAGCAAATCAGGCGTTGGCTTCTCGTGGGGAGTGGACCGAGGCGGATCAGCAACGTGTCGACGAGCAATACGCCTGGATCGGCGCCGAGCTGAAACGGTTGGTCGCCGCGGGCGCGGACCCGGCCTCTCCGGAGGCGCAGGCTGTCGCGCAGCTTCAAAGTGAGCTGTTAGCTCAATTTGCCCAGGGCGATTCGGGCATCGAGAGCGGGCTGCGGAAATGGTGGCAGAATTTCGAGTCGCTGCCGCAAGAGCAGAGGCCATTCGAGCCACCGTACGGTGGGACGGAGGCGGAGTTTATGGGGGAAGCGTCGAAGATTTACAATCAGCGGCGCCAGGACGGAGGCGGCGCGTAGCTTGCTAGCCGCAGGTGCCAACACTCTGCTCCCTCTCCTCCCTCGTCTGCATGATATGAGCAGGCCGCCGCATTTGTGCGGCGGCCTGCTCGTGGGAGTGAAGTATGCGTAGCGGCGTTTACTAGCTGCTGCTTGAGTTGGTCGTGGGACCCTGCGTCGAAATTTCCTGCTGGACTCCGTCGCTTGAGCTGCTGATGCTAACGCTCCCGGAGAAATCACCCTTAGTAAAGCCAAACATCTTCGTGCCGCCTGGGCCTACCGCCCCGTCGGGCAGTGTGGTGATACGCAGGGCATTGAGTGTCTGACCATCCACGCTCTCGGAGCCCTCGGCCACGATAAAGCTCCCGACTTTGATGGAGCTCGCAGTCGCGGTCGAAGTGCCCTTGCTGTTGTAGACTGTGTTGCTCGAAGTCACAATAGACGGGGCATGGTCGTTCGCCTGACCGTTGTCGATTGTGATCGTGTTGCTGCTGACCGCCGTAACCTTGCCGGCTATTTGCGGCAGGACGATGTTAATGTGCAGCGCCTGCAGCGAATGGTCACTCTGCACCTTACCTACCGCATCAATTGCACTACCTACTACGAGGTCTGATACTGCGGCGGCCGTGCCTGCCCGATCGACCTTCGTAGAAGCGTCCGTGCCGACGATCCTTGTGGCGCCATCGAAGGTCGTGATGGTGAAGCTGGAACCGTTGACCGCGGTAATCACACCATTCAGGCTCGGCAGAATGATTGAGATTGAGCTTGCCTTCACGCCGCCGGTATCCGTGGAGGAGCCGCAGACGGACAGCTGCGATCCCGCGTGGATGTCCGCCAGGCTCGCACTCTGGCCGGCCTGATTATAGGTAGTCGAGCTATCGACCGTCACCGTAACGGGGACAGTCTGCATTGCCGTGCCTAGAATGGTATTGCCATTGACCGACGTCACGTTGAGAAACGGCACGCCACCGGCGAACGGTGGTAAGTCGCCGCCAGGGCCCACCTTAATGGTTGTTTGTCCCGATATAGCCGTCGTTCCAGAAATGTGTATCTTTCCCGAGAAACCAGGCGCTCCCGATGTGCTTAGCTTTCCCGGTAAACCTGGCGCTCCCGGCAAACCAGGTCCTGCCGATAAGCTTGGCCCTGCCGAAAGACCAGGCCCTCCCGTTATGTCGCACTTGAAGGCCACGTTACCAACGACCTTTCCAGCCGCCGCCTTGGCAGTCTTGACATGGACGCCTTTCCCGTTGTTTGCCGCGTGTGCAACTCCACTCGTCGCCAGGGCCAGCGTTCCGGCCGCTAGCAGCAGGGTTCTGTGCCATGTGCCATGCATTGTCGAAGTCCTTTCACTACTCGACTCAGCTCCTGTGTGAGCGCCACTGCGCCCTCACAACAGCTAGCGTAGGTGTCGAGGCTGAGAACCCCTTGAGACGAACCTGAGCTTTTGCTGAAGATTCCAGGAAATCACCGCGAAACCGGCTCAGCATGGCGCGAGGCGTCGGCATTGACGCTCGAATGTACATCTGGCGCCAGGGGGATGGCGATCGTGACGCTCGTGCCGCGTCCCACGGTACTGTCAATCTCGAGCGAGCCGCCATGCGCGCGCATGATTCCTTTCGCGATGGCGATGCCGAGTCCAGTCCCCCCGGTACGGCGGCTTCGGGCGCTATCGCCACGGTAGAACCGCTCGCCCAGGCGGGCAAGGTTCTCTGGGGGAATTCCTGGCCCGGTGTCCTGGATGGACACGGCCGCCATTTTCCGAAAGCGAGCGGCCGCGATGCGGATCGGTGTCCCCGGCGTCGCATAACCGCACGCGTTACCCAAGAGATTGGACAGCACCTGGCGGAGACGGTCGTGATCGCCTATCACGATCAAGGGCTGATCGAAGCCCTCAAGGGAAATCGCATGAGCGCCCCCGCAGATCATGATCGCTTCGTCTCTGGCGGCTTCAAGCAGAGGCCGCAGATCTAACGCGCTAAGCTGCAGGGAGCTTTCACCGTCCAGGCGCGCCAGCATGAGGAGGTCATTGACCAGCCGGCTCATGCGCGTCAGGTCTTCCTCCATAGCATGCAGGACGCGGTCGGCAGTCTCCGGATCGTCGCGCACGCCCAGGAGCAACACGTCCGTGTAGCCGCGCAAGGCGGTCAGCGGCGTGCGAAGCTCGTGCGAGGCATCGGCCACAAAACGGCGTTGTTTCGTGAAAGCGTCACTTATTGCGGCCGCCATGTCGTCGAATGCAGCGGACAACCGGCCGACTTCATCGCTCCCTCGCGGAGAAGCGAGGCGGTAGGCGTAGTCTCCCTTAGCCAGTCGCTCCGCTCCACTGGTGATTGTCGCCAGTGGTCTAAGCGCCGAACGCACGACAAACAGGCTCAGCACGATTACCAGCGCAAGAACCACCCCGGCGCCCGCGACGCTGATTACAGTGACCGTTTGCACCGTCTGCTCCACCTGCGCCAGACTATGCGCAAGCACGACCATGCTGGTTGATACCGGCAGGTCTTGAGGAAACTTCCCGCCGGCGGATACTGTGCCTTGGTCCGTCGTCAGTCCCGCGGAGCCCCCGATGACCACGGATTGCTTGCTAACCGAGTCGCCATCGATCCTTGCAATCACAACCGCGGAAATCGGCCGAGCCAACAGGGCGTATTGGCCATCACGTGTTGCCACGGTGCCGGTCCATGACGCATGATCGTGGATGTGCTCCTTGGCGGCGTTCGTGAGTGTATTCAGCACCGCCGCGGCGAGCGGTTGTGTCGTGGACTTATCGTGCGACAGTACGGCTGTGCTTGTGATAACCGTCCCCGTTGCGTCAAGCAACGCTGCCGGCTGATCCAGCGCCGCGAGGCTGCCGACGGCTCCCACCAGACCCTTAGTTGTGAATATCTGAGTCGATTGCCCAATCTGCTGAACAGGTGGCCCGGGCATTGGGCCGGATCCACTTGGAACGTTAGAGAACACCGACATGGTTGGCATGGTATTAAGGCCGGCCGCAACGGTTGTTGACAGGCTCGACTCTATAGTCTGTGTCAGCGAGCGTTGTACAAGAATGCGTTCCGCCACCGTAAGCAGGGTGAGGAGCAGCATCACCGAGACGGTGAAGCCCGTTACCAGTTGCCAGCGAAGATGGTGCGCGCGCCCTCGAAGCAAATCAATCATTGCCGTCTCACCCGCTGGAATCGCCGACAGGGGCGGATGCGGCGGTTGGTGTGTCGGCCTGGTCCGGCACGAGAGCACGCAGCGCATAGCCGACGCCGCGCACCGTTTGCAGGAGTTTCGGTGGCTGGTCGCAGAGCTTTACGCGTAGGTAGCGTATGTACACCTCGACGATGTTGTCATCGCCCTCGAAGTCGTATCCCCAGACGGTCTGCAGTATGAGCTGACGCGTGAGCACCTGACGAGGGTGCCGCAGGAACAGGACGAGGAGATCGAACTCCCTCACGGTCAGGCTAATGAGGGTTTCGCCGCGCCATACGTCTCGTGTCCCTGTGTCCACGCGCACATCGGCCCATTGCAGCACGGTGCCAGGCACAGCGCCGCTGCGGCGTAATAAGGCGCGTACGCGAGCGGAAAGCTCGGCGAAGCTGAACGGTTTGCAGAGATAATCGTCCGCACCCGCGTCAAGGCCCTGCACGCGATCCTCAACGGCGTCACGGGCCGTAAGGAGCAGGATCGGCATAGCGCTCAGCGTACGGAGCCGCCGGCACACTTCAAGTCCATCAAGACCCGGCAGCATCAAATCGAGTATGACCAGGTCCGGCTTGGCGGCCTGTACCAAGCGGAGGGCGTCTTTCCCGTCCGCCGCACACGTTACCGTGTATCCTTCGCGATTCAGGCCGAGCGCGATGAAGTCGGTAATATGCGGTTCATCGTCGACGACGAGGATGTTGATCTCCTCGTCCGGCCGGGCAGGCCGTTGCTCCATATCTGTCCCTCTTTCCGCCACGCGAACGCCTACGGTTCGGCAGCATTCCCGCGGCGCACGGCGCTCAGACAACCACAGTCGATTATCGCGTATATGGCTGAGAATGCGCTGAGAGCGAATGGCAAATGTGCGGGACGGCACCTCGGACGCGGCGGCAGCCGTCGATGGCAGCAAAGGCCAGGGACGATGCCCCTTAGCGTTACCAAGAGTAGGATCGGTACTGTGGTCGGATTGATAGGACGGACACGGAAAGGGTAGCATCCATGGTTCGACGGCACATGGCCATCCCTGGCATTGGAATTGCCCTTATCCTTTCGGGCATGGCGGTGCTCCAACCGCAGGCGAACGTCGCCCAATCCGCGCACCTACGCGCGGTAAAGACCTACACCAACACAAAAATGCAGTACTCCATGACATACCCATCGTCCTGGAAGGTGGTAAAGTCGGCAAATGACGACTTGCTGGTCGGGGCAAAGGACGGCAATGCGTTCATCGCTGCTTCCTCTGTCGTCGGGACCGCTACTGCAGCGCAGATCAAGGCTCGACAGGCGCAGGCACTTGCGGGGCTAGGCACCCCGGCCGGCAAGTTGAGTTATACCGTCAAGCCGATTAACGGCGTCATGTTCCAATTATCGGAACAGGTCATCAAAACGTCGAAGGGGCGCCTGGTCGATACAATCGTGCTCGATGCCGTGCGTCGTGGTGACCTATTCGACTTTGGCGGCAGTGTCCTGCTGAACCAGAAGAACACCGATAACGAGGTAAATGCGGTACTCGCATCGTTGTTTAGCATCAAGATTGCTTGAGCGCTGCAGGGTCCTGTCTGGTTGCCGGATTAGTCGCCCGTGAAACGAGGGAACGACGCGGGCTGAACCCCACGGCTTGGCGAGGACTGTGGGACTCCCTGCCGTAATGGGTGTTAAGAATATAAAAGCGATACTGCCGGGGGGATAGTGAGTGGGGGGCCGCAGGGCCGACGCACGCCGTGACCGTCCGGCGTACCCATAATTCGTAGGCCTTAATTTCTTGACTCTCAAAACGGCGTGGTTTCCAGACCGACATGGGCATTGGGCGCGTCTATGCTGGAGTATAGGCATCGTGTCGGATGGCGGTAATCCGAGGTCTCGCGACGCTCGTTCAGCTCGCCCTATCGGCCTTGGTTTCCGGAGCCCAACAGCAGCGGCTCAGATACGCGAAAGGGGTCCGGCGTCGTATGACGCTGGACCCCTTTCGTACAGGACTTCCGTCTCGACTTAGTAGTCGGGCATGCCGCCGCCACCAGGCATGGAGGGAGCCTTATCCTTCTCAGGAAGGTCGGTGATGATCGTCTCGGTGGTCAGCAACATCGTGGCCACTGAGGCCGCGTTCTGCAGGCCAGAGCGGGTCACCTTGACCGGGTCGATGACACCGGCCTTGAACATGTCCTCGTAGGCGCCGGTCAGGGCGTTGAAGCCCACGCCGGGAGGGCTGTTGCGGACGGCATTCACCACGACGGAGCCTTCGGCCCCGGCGTTCTTGGCGATCTGGCGGAGAGGCTCCTCCAGGGCCCGGCGGAGGATATCCACACCGGTCTTCTCATCGCCAGTCACTTCCAGCCGGTCGAGGGCCGGGAGTGCATTGATCAGCGCGGTGCCGCCACCGGCAACCATGCCTTCTTCGACACCGGCACGGGTCGCGGAGAGAGCATCCTCAATGCGGTGCTTCTTCTCTTTGAGCTCCACTTCGGTGGGGGCGCCGACCTTGATTACGGCAACGCCACCGGACAGCTTGGCGAGGCGCTCCTGCAGCTTCTCGCGGTCGAAATCGCTGGTGGTGTCGGCGATCTGGGCCTTGATTTGCTTCATGCGGCGCTCGATGGCTTCCTGCGCGCCCTTGCCCTCGACAATGGTCGTGTTGTCCTTGTTCGAGGTTACGCGGCGCGCCTGGCCGAGCATCGAGAGGGTAACGGCATCAAGCTTGAGGCCGACTTCCTCGGAGATGACCTGGCCGCCGGTAAGGGTGGCGATGTCTTCGAGCATTGCCTTGCGGCGATCGCCGAAGCCAGGGGCTTTAACGCCCAGGGTCTGGAAGGTGCCGCGCAGCTTGTTGACCACAAGGGTCGCCAGAGCCTCGCCGTCGATGTCCTCGGCGATGATCACGAGGTTCTTCTGGCCGGTCTGGACCAGCTTCTCGAGAATCGGCAGAATATCGGCAATGGCGCTGATCTTCTTGTCGGTGATCAGGATGTAGGGGTTCTCGAGCACGGCTTCCATGCGCTCGGAGTTGGTGACCATGTAGGGGGAGATGTAGCCACGGTCGAACTGCATTCCGTCGACATAGTCGCGCTCGAGGGTGAGACCCTGCGACTCTTCGACGGTGATGACGCCGTCCTTACCGACCTGCTCCATCACCTGGGAGATCATCTTGCCGATCTCCGGATCCTGGCTGGAAACCGAGGCGAGCTGAGCGGTCTCTTCCGGGGTGTTGACCGGCTTCGAGAGCCTCTTGAGCTCCTCGACCAGCACGGCAACGCCCTTGTCGAGCCCGCGCTTCAGAATCATCGGGTTGGCGCCGGCCGCCACGTTTTTTAGACCCTCGGTGATAATCGCCTGGGCTAATACGGTCGCGGTGGTCGTGCCGTCACCGGCGATGTCATTGGTCTTGGTCGCGACTTCCTTCACGAGCTGGGCGCCCATGTTCTCGAACGGGTCGTCCAGGTCGATGTCGCGTGCGATGGTCACACCGTCGTTCGTGATGGTCGGAGCGCCGAATTTCTTGTCGAGGACCACGTTGCGGCCCTTCGGGCCGAGGGTTACCTTAACGGCGTCGGCGAGAGCATCGACACCGCGCTTGAGGGCTCGTCGTGCTTCCTCATCGAACAAAAGCTGCTTTGCCAAGTCCTGTTCCTCCTAATAAGTGGGTGATTGCCTGAATGGTGACCGGGTCTGAAAGAACTAGACGATCGCCAGAACGTCCTTCTCGGAAAGAATGAGGTACTCTTCGCCCTCGAACTTGACTTCGGTACCGGCATACTTTGCGTACAGCACGGTCTGACCCTCGGTGACTTCGGGGGCCTGGCGGCTACCGTTATCAAGGATTCGGCCGGGGCCAACGGCGACGATCGTGCCCTTCTGGGGCTTCTCTTTGGCTGTATCGGGAAGGATAACGCCAGCGGCGCTCACTTCTTCCTTATTGGCGGGCTTGATCACCACGCGATCAGCCAGGGGGCGGATCTGAACCTTGGATTCCGTTGCCAACGCCTGAACCTCCTCATTATCGCTGCTTCAAATGTGCATAGCTAGCAGTCGCGCAGCGAGACTGCTAACCACCGAGTCAAAGTATACGTGTTTTAGCAGTCTCGATCAAGGGCTGCTAAAACGCGATAAGGCGCTATTGGCGTGCTGCCCAATAACCAGAGGTGGATAGAAAAATCTGGTACGTCGCCGAAGCATCCGGCAACATGCGAACGTCGTTGCCATACGTGGCGCGCACGAACGGCATGAGGTTGGCATGGTCATGCAGGAACTGGCTCACTGTGTCATGCGACTTGTTCAGGTCATAGGCGGAAACCCGCTTTGTCTTGTAATCGTTCGGGTCTTCGTAGTATCCCATGAGCCGCGTAATGCGATAGCCGGTGTGGACGCCGAGAATGTTTACCCAATCCTGCCATTTGATCACGTCGCCGCCGATCTGCCACTCATCACCCTTGATCGTAAAGGTTTGTGGCTGACCATGCGTTCCATTCGTGACCGGTGTGTACACGACCTTCATGGTCTGCTGCGCGCCCACCACGGGCGCGGCATGAATCGTGGCGACCAACTCTGCCTTCGTAAGCGCCCGGTAGGTCTGTGCCCAGCCCGCAACTGCGAAAACGCCGAAGCCTATGAGCAGCAAGACGATGCCGCTACCGATGCGAAACAGGCGGATACGGCGTTGGGTAAACAGATGCACGATGCCCGATATGATGCCGGCGAGCGCAAGGACGGCGAGTAGCGCGGCAAGTAGGGTCAAGCGGTCGAACGTCACCGGGATCGTGAAGCCACCCACGATAGGATTCTCCTGTTGTATGGTTGAGTGCCTGCGGGGCACCGTAATAGAATCTTTCTCAGAGTACAACGTGCGATGGCTTGGAACAATGAGGTTGACGGCCTGCCGGAACCCAAATACGACCCGTCGGTCCCCTTATTTCTTATGTCGTTCTAACCTGGTTCATCGCTTGATCAAGGCGACAAGTGTGCGCAGCTCCTCAGACGGGGAACCGAGATCCTCGTCTTCTAGAACTCGCAAATGGTACCGATAGCTTTCAAGCGCTTCAACCGGGCGTCCCAACTCGGTGAGTAACCGGATCTGGCTGTGTCGCAAAGTCTCGCTGGATGGCTCTAGCGCCAGCCCGCGTTCCGCCGCCTCGAGCGCGGCAGCCGGCTGGCCGAGTTTTCGGCGGGCCGATACAAGGGCGGATATTACGGTGAGAACCGCGGTTTGCGACAGCCTTCGCGGACCCTCGGTCCAGTCGCTATAGCACCACTGGAGGTACGGGCCTGTGTACAGGTCCAGGGCCTGAGTCGCCATGGCCGCGACGTCGGCCGGAGGTGCGTCGGCATCATCCAGGCTCACCGCCAGCGCAAGCAATTTGCGGTAGTCGTCGTCGACCTGGGTCGTGAGCATATAGGCGCCGTGCACGCGCTGCCATACATCACCGCCAAGGAAACGCCGGATCTGGTAACTGGCCTTGCGGAACGCCCCAAACGTCTGCTCGTCTGCCGAGCCGTCCCACAGCGCGTCAAGAATTTCGTCGCGAAGCACCGGGCGCGCCTGCCAAATGGCATACGCCAACATCTCTCGCGCCTTCTCACTGCCTAATCGCGTCAGTTGCATCCGATTTCCGGCCAGTACGATCGCGCCATGCCCAAATGGTATGAATCGCAATGGCTCCTCGCTCGTAAGCTGCTGCTCCGGGCGATGATGGATTGTTCTGACGGGATCTGGCATCCCGGGCAACAGGCGCAGATGGCGTTGATCGGTTTGGAGCAGTCGCTCGATGAGCTCGCGTCCCTTGCCCTGGACACGCCAGTATGCGTCTAAGCCGCGAAGCGATGCGAGAGCGGGAGCTACGTCGGCTACCATGGCGGCCAGCCATTCCTTACCATCCGCCAATGCTCCCGCTTGCGAAAGGCACGCCACCGCGCGCGCCTTCTTGCCAAGTCGCGTCAGTGCCTGGGCACGCAGCACGAGCGCCAGAGCGAGCTGTGGCTCGAGGCGATATTTTTCCAGAGACGAGATTGCAAAGTCGAGACACTTGTCGGCGTCGATGTCACGGTCCTCCGCCAGGGCGAGCGCCCCCTGCTCGAGCGCAACCTGCCCGCTCGTGCGTTCGGAGGCGCCGAGTGCCATGATGGCACTAAGGGCTTCTCGGGCATCGGCGCGATCTCCAGACAAGGTGGAGAGCCGTGCGCGCACCAGCTGTGCTTTAAGCCGAATTGGCGCAGGCCAGGTCGCGACCAACCCTATATATTGATCCAGGACGGTGAATGCCTCCTGCGGCCGGCCGAGCTGAGCTAATGCCTTCGCCAGTGAGCGAAGAGACGTGTATCGAGCAATTAAGTTGCCTTCTTCCAGGGCAGTCGCGTTAACGGTCTCTGCCAGGCTCATGGCCGCGCTCAGCTCGCCGCGCTGCAGCAACAGCTCCGTTCGCGTGGCCTGACAGAATGTGAACAATGATCGGTCATTGTTATCGGTCGCGATCGTCGATGCTTCTTCAAGCAACAGCGCGGCCGTTTGTCCTTCGCCAAGCTCGATAAAAAATGGTGCAACGTCCTGGTTGAACCACCCAAGTGCCCTCGCACCGGAATTGTTGGGCTTCTGCCGATGCAGCGCTTGTGCTCGGCGCACCATGGTACGGCCGTCCGCAACTCGGCCTTCGCTGAGGAGGCACTTCGCGGCAATTTCGGCAAGCCAGCTCTCCGCCGACGCGAGGCCGCTCGCGTGTGCTTGCTCGAGTGCCGGTAGACAGTATTCAAGTACCTCGACTGTGCGGTCCTGCCGCAGCTGCGAGTTTGCGCGCAATACCAGGGCGGAGTACTTGGCCTCTTCGTCGCCTTCGGCCAGCGATCGAGCATGCGCTTGTTCAGCTGCTGCCAGCGCGGCGGAATCGTCTCCTCGCACATAATAGGCATACGACAAGTAGCGGACAAGCAAAAGCGATCGTTTGCTCTCGTGGAGTAACTCAGCATATCGAATGATCGCTTCCCAATGGCCCTGGCGTCGCAACGTTGGTAAGAAGATATCGAGCTGTCCGGCAAGGTGAACTGGGTCCGCTAGCATCGCGCTGTGGCCAAGCGCGCGGTGGGGATCGTCGCTATGGAACTCGCATGCGCGTGTGTGTATTGTAATAAATCGTTCTGGCGCGGAACGCCGTAGGGTTTCGGCCAATGCCTCGCCGAACAGATCGTGGTACCGCACTGCAGGGCCGCTCGAGCCGGAGTAGACGTCGAGGAACAGGCCGTGCCGTACCACGGAATCAATCTGCATCCAGCTATCGGTGCGCTCGAGGACGGTGTCGGCAGTGGCGGCATCGAACGTGCCGAGTAATGCGCTTTCCAATAGGAACGTGCGCGTCAGATCCGGCAAGCTGTCAACTACCTGAACCATCAGGTACTCCGCCAGTGCTTCTGACGGACGTTGTAAGAAAGTGACGTTTCCCATGTGGGTATGCGCGTGCAGCAGAAGGCCCATTGCCCAGCCTCGCGAAGAGCGTAGAAGCTCAGGTACGGCGTCCTCCGGTAGACCATACTGGGCAAGCAGTACTGATGCTTCGTCAGTGCGGAACTGAAGGTCGTCGCGCCCGATCGTGCGAAGCTGCCCAGAGGCAACAGCGGAGAGTGCCGGCAGCAGCGGAATGC
>JAQBPC010000136.1 GCA_028287725.1 Chloroflexota bacterium
CGCCAAACACCGTCGATAGCGCCTCATTCTTGGCCTCAAGCGAGTCGGCGGCCGTATGAGACGTGAGCCAGACAGTTGGAATCGACCAGAGCGGGTGGTCGGCCGGCAACGGCGCGGGCACAACAACGTCCAACCCTGCGCCCGCGAGCTGCCCGCTTTGCAAGGCCTCGACCAGCGCGTCGGTATCGACAATTGCCCCGCGCGAAATATTGATCAGTACGGCTTCGGGCTTGAGATGTGACAGTTCCTTTCTGCCGATCAGTCCGGCCGTAGTGTCTGTGAGGGGCAGGTGAATCGAGACATAGTCGCAACCCAAAACTTCTTCGAAGGTCGCTGCTCTGGCGCCGGCCTGCGCCAGCTCGTCGGGACGGATGGTGCGCGTCCACACCAGGGTCTGTAGTCCAAATGCCCGGGCCTTTTCAGCGGTGCGTTGGCCGGAGCGACCAAAGCCGAGGATGCCCAGGGTCTGCGCCTGGAGCCGGTGTGGCGTCGGGATCTCGCCGAACTTGAGCCATTCATTTGTCCGCGCCTTATGCAGAATGTATGGAAAACGGCGAGCGAACCCAAGAATAAACGCCATCACATGATCGGACAGCTCCTCGGTGCAAAAGTCGGGCAGGTAGGTCACCATGACGCCCCGGCGGCGTGCTGCCTCCACATCGATGAGGTCGTAGCCTGTACCAATCCGCGCAAGATGCCTGCAATTTGGCAGAGCAGCGAGTAACGCGTCGTCGACACGCGCACGGAAGAGGAACATGCCATTGCAGTGCTCACCGTATGCCGCGATCTCGGCCTGATCGTGCCCACCCACCTTATCGATGTGAATGCCTGCTTGGGCCGCCCGTTCCACGTATTCATCCGGCAGCTCGAACTCATCGGCATCGGTATACAGCATGTGCCATATGTCAGGACCGTGAAGCGTCACCGTTCGCACCTTCCTCGATGTTAAATCAGGCGCCAAGCTCATCCGCGAGCAAGGCGGCTTGTCATTCTATGGGTCAAGTAGAGGTGGTCTCGCGAGCCGTCGTGACTTCGATATGCGCGTCGGGCCGGCGGAGCACCTCTTCGCGCAGGGCGGTGCCCAGCCCCGGCCGTTCCGAAAGCTCGAGCTGACCATCACGAATCGTGATGGACTCGGTCATGACGTCGTTGTACCAACCGAGGTAATATCCCCTGACCGTTTCCACGATCATTGTGTTGGGAGCGTGCAGCGCAAGGTGCGCACCGGCCCACAGGGCAACTGGGCCGACGGTATCGTGGGTGGTGATTGGCAAATAATGTGTGTCGGCCAGAGCGGCGATCTTTCGTGTTTCGGTGAGCCCACCGGTCCATACGATATCGGGCATCACAATGTGCGTTGCTTTCCGCTCTATAAGTTCGCGAAAACCGTAGCGGGTGAACAGGCGTTCGCTTGCGCAAATCTTGATCGGCGATTCCTGTGCAAGACGCGCATAGGAATCAATGTTGTCGGGCGGCATGATCTCCTCGAGCCAGAGGATGTCGTAGGGGGCCAGGGCCTCGGCTATGCGCAACGAAGTCGGAAGGTCCCAGCGACAATGACCCTCAATGGCGATCTCTACCTGGTCGCCCACCGCGCGGCGGATCTGCTCTACCGGTCGCAGTCCCTCGCGGAGTGCAGCCGGCGAAATGTAATGGGCTAAGGGCCCTGCCGCACCGATGCTGACTCGCTGTCCTTGCGGCATGTTAAATTGCGTGGCCACGCGATCGAAGGGCCAGATCTTCATAGCGCGAATGCCGCCGCGTAACAGATCTTCCGCTAGCTTTCCGGCATCCGTGTTCCAGGCGTCATAGTCCGGATAGTCGCCCCAATTGGAACAGGTGTTGTAGACGAGGATCCGATCGCGGACCCGGCCGCCCATCATATTGTAGATAGGCTGGCCGGTGTACTGTCCCACAAGATCCCAGAGTGCAATGTCGACGGCCGACATTGCCCGCATCTCGGCGCCGGCATAGCCAAAGAAGCTTACGGTTGCGAACATATTGGCCCAATGTCGCTCGATGTCGAAAACCGACTGGCCTATGAGCAAATTCGATAGAACGTCGTGGATGATCGCAGCCACGGCCCGCGGCGCGTAGTACGTTTCGCCAAGCCCTATTAGCCCTTCGTCGGTATGAATGCGCAGCCAAAGGTTGTACGGGTGCGCGTCAAGCCAGACGGTTTCGAGCTTCTCGATCTTCATTGCTGCCCCTCCCGAAGGCGTTGCGAAGATGGGTCCGAGCGCAACGGGCCTAGCGGCCGATCACAGCGCCGTGCGCTCTCACACGAGGGCATCGTTGTAGAGTGTCAATAGTATACAATTCATCAACATCCCCGCGAGCGGATGTTGATGAATCGGCTAGGATGGCGGGTCTGGGGTCGGTTACTAATGCCGTGAGATTACTTGGCGCCACGGCATCCGATCAATCTCTAATTAATGATTGACAGATGGGTGAATTGCAGCCTACTATTGCTGCTAACAGTATACAGCGATAAATTCTCTCTAAATTTTCGGCAGCGCGTTGGACCGGTGGCGACCAGGTAGGCCGGAGATCGGCCTGCCTCGGACGTGGGTCGCCAGTAGAACTCAGGAGGTGTATGGCCATAAGGGGATGCTGAAGGACAAATCGTGCCGGTATCCTTGCTTTATTTGTGATCCGGTCCTCGTGCAAAGGAGTACGAAAGTGGCCTCCGACCAATCAGATGATAAGGTGTTTTCCTCGAAGAAAACGCGGCGAGACGTATTAAAGGCCGGCGCTGCCGGCGCGGCAGGGATTGCCGCGGCAGGTGCCATCGGCCCGGTGGCCAAGGCGATGGCGGCTCCCGCCATTGTGACGCGCGCTCCTCAGACCATCACCCTCATGTCATGGTTCCAGTTTGAGGCCGGCCGCAATACCGCTTGGTTCCAGTTGATCAAAGACTTCCACGCCTCGCAAAGCGACTACCGCATCAAGTGGACCGGCTGGACTGCCGACCACTATACCTCGAATGTGTTGGTCCAGCAGCAGTCCGGCGGCATCAGCGCCGACGTGCTTACCTTGATCCCCGACCTTGCGTACCGCCTGGTACAGACGGGCGCGCTCGCGCCAATCGACGACATCATCAAGAAGCTAGGTGTTCATCCATCCCCGGCGCACGATTTCCTGCGCAAGGGCGGTCATCTCTACGGCATCAACACCGTCGAGGTGCCGTTCGCGGTCGTCTACAATAAGCAGCTCACCGACAAGGCCGGTATCAAGAAACTGGCCACCACTCCCGCGGAGTGGAAGACCCAGCTGCGCGCCTTGACCCACAAGCCCACGCAGTTCGGGATCTGGCAGCCGAATTCGCCTTCCGAGGTCTTCAGCTGGTGGTTCGAGCTGCAGAATTACTGCCTGATGTACGATACGCTGTGGGCAGTCGGCAAGAAGGCGATGGTCAACAGCCCCAAGATCGTCGCCGCTCTTGAAGTCTGGCTCGAGCAATATCAGAACTCCATGGCCGTAGGCGCCACAAATGCCGTCGCGCAGAAGCTGTTCGACAACGGGCAGATTGCCGAGACGCTGAATGTGTCGGCCGCGGTGAACCAATACAAGGTAACCGCGCCGAAGCTCTTTGCAAACATCCGCAGCGCGCCGCCGCCGTGGCCGACCAAGAAGTCGCTCTCGCGCCTGCACCCGCTCTCGATCGTGGCGAGTACCAAGAAGATGGATGGCGCCAAGGCATTCACGGAGTTCATGGCTGCTCCCGCCAACAACGCCAAGTTGATGATGTTGTGCCTGGACGTAATCCCGTCCTACCCGGAGATCCTCAAAGTCCCGGGCGTCAATGCGTGGCTGGCAAACCAGACCTGGGCCAAGGGCTATCAGGAAATCGTGCACGTGCCGTTCCCGACCTGCGAGGGCGACTTCATCGCCCACGACACAGAGTTCGGCAATATCGTGACGCAGAACTTCGAGCAGGCCCTGTTTGGGAACGTGACAGTGAAGGCGGCGATGGACGCCGCGCAGAGGCAGATCGAGGATGCCTCAAACCGCTGGTTTAAGTAGTCATCGCGCACGGCAACTAACTTCGTACGGAAGCCGGGTCGCAAATGCGGCCCGGCAGCCGTTCGCTACAGCCGCCCCGGAGGCTGTCGGACGCGCTTCCTTCAAACGGTCGGAGTTTATGGCTGGCACAGGGTCTTGATCCGGTCGCGCCTCATCCTCGGTTGCCGGCACGGTTGGTTGCCGATTGGTATCATGTGGTCTCCACGCGGTTGCGCCGGCCATGTCGTTCCAGTGTGCCGGAACAAGCAGAGTCGTGACGCCACGTAATGCCACAAGCATGCCTGCGAGACCCGACAACAAGCGATTCATAACGATGTATGTCAAGGTGGGAGTACGTGGCAGTTTCTAGCAAGTCGGAGGCGCGACGCGTGGGCTCCGCGGGTTTGCTGCAGTTTATCGCGCGGTTGTCCCGCCGTCGATTGCCTTACCTGCTTGCCCTGCCGATCCTGATCTACGAAGGCATCTTCATCCTCTATCCAATGTTGGTGGGAATCCAGTACAGCCTGAGCAATATTCAGGCGGGATCTACCGCGTCGAACTGGGTTGGCTTCGACAACTATCACCGCATGCTCACCGACAACACTTTCTGGCAGGCCGTGAAGGTCACGGTCGAGTATTCGCTCGCGGTGATCGTGGTCGCACTTTCCGTCGCGGTGGGCACGGCCATGCTGATGAATCAAGCCTTCAGGGGCCGTGGCATCTTCCGTGCCTTGCTTACCACGCCCTGGGCCTTCCCAGATATACCGACGACGATCGTCTTCGTGTGGATGGCGAGCCCAATTTACGGCGTACTCGGCAAGATGGCGCGCTGGCTGCCCTGGGTTCACAACAATCCAAAGTGGCTTCTGGACCCTCATCTCGCTCTGGCTACTATAGTCCTGATTTCCGTGTGGAAGGGGTTCCCCTTCTACTCACTGGTAATTCTGGCCGCCTTACAGGGCGTTCCCCAGGAGCTCTACGAAGCGGCCACCGTGGACGGCGCCAATGCGCCGACGCGATTCCGCTATGTCACGCTGCCGGCCATCAAGCCCACCCTGATGCTGCTCGCGCTTCTGGCATTCATCTTCTCCTATCAGCAATACACGCTGATCTGGCAGACAACCGGTCCTGGTCCGCTGCAAACGACCCAGACCTTATCGATTCTAATTTATAACGAGGCTTTTCAATTTTACGACACATCATACGCGGCGACGATCGGCGTGGCCGGGTTCGTGCTGTCTGTTATCGCCGCCCTCATGTTCGTATTCCTGGAGCGGCAGGCTAGAGCGGCGGAGGAACGCTAGTGGCAAGTCAATCAGCCTACCTCGCGCCCGCGCCGCCACGGCTGCGTTTCAGGGGCGCCAAAGCCATCCAAATAGCGATTCTGGTGATTGTCTGCGTGCTCATCATGTTCCCCATCTACTGGATGTTGCTGAGCATAGTGCAGCCATACAAGTATTCGCTGGCCTATAACCCTAGTTTATTCTTCAGAGGCTTCGACCTATCGCCATTCCACACGGTGTTCCTTAACTACAGCATGGGACTGTGGCTCTGGAACTCGACCCAGCTGGCGCTGATAGTCACAGTCATTTGCCTGGGCCTGAGCCTGTTAGGCGCCTATGCGCTCTCGAAGCTGAGGTGGAAAGCGAAACCGGGTTTTGGCTTTTTCATCCTGCTGACGCAGATGATGCCCGGCGCCATCATCATCGTGCCGGTATTGAGGCTGTACCGCAGTCTGGGCCTGGTAAACAGCCTGCCGGCGCTGGCCTTCGTGCAGGCCGCCTTCGCTCTGCCTATCTGTATCTGGATCCTGAAAAATGTGTTCGACTCGGTGCCGGGCGAGGTCATGGAGGCCGCGCTGACCGAGGGTTGCGGCGAGATGGGGGTGCTTTGGCGCATGATGCTGCCACTCTCCATACCGGGCCTGGTGGCGGTGTGCGTGGTTGGGTTTTTCTTCAGCTGGAATGAGTTCCTGTTCGCCTCGACCTTCATCTCACCTGATTCCGGCCTGCTGCCGGGCTCGGTTGGGCTCGGCACAATGCAGGGGCTCTACGATACGCCCATTCAGTTGCTGCTCGCGGCGGGGTTCATATTCGCGTTGCCGCCGGTGGTGTTCTATATCCTGATCCAGCGCTACATGATCTCCGGCCTCACCGCCGGCGCGGTCAAGGGCTAGGGCGGAACGGTTCCGTCTCGAAACACGACTCGGCGTGCTGGTACATCCATGGTTGCCCAATGCTTCCGGCATCGGGCAACCATGGGCGGTATGACCAATTCGTTTACATCGGTGCAACTGCTGGCCGCATTCAGATTGCCGACTATGGAAGTCGCAATGAGCCATACTAATATTGAGAGGACGTATCAAAGCGGGGATTAGGGGAAAAATGAATGCACTTCGAGTAGAGCTCGTGCAATCAGAACCGCTCTGGGAACGAGTTGTGGTTGCGTTGCGACGTGCGATTGTTACCGGTGAGCTGGCGCCTGAATCGCACCTCAAGGAGCCGATCTTGGCCCAGCGTTTCGGGGTCAGCAGGCTGCCGATTCGCGAAGCCATTGCCCAACTGGACCGTGAGGGCCTGGTACGCATTGAACCGCGGCGTGGTGCATTTGTCGTCGGTATATCCAACCAGTACATCAGCGATATTTATGAGTGTCGCGCGATGCTGGTGATGGCGGCGATTCGCCGTACCGCATTCACTGTCGACTCCGAAGCGTTGCGCAATCTCAACGCTTTGGTCAATCAGATGGACGTCGCCGTTGCCATTACCGACCCCCAAATGCTGGCCGGAGCCGATATGTCGTTTCATCGACAGATCGTGGTATTGTCCGGTAACCGTGCGTTACTGAACGCGTGGGAGCCCGTGGCGCCGCTGATTGAAGCGATTCTCGGCATCTCCGACGCCACGTGTTCTAGCGCGGACTTGCCCGACGCGGTGGAGGGGCATCGTAGAATCATCCGCGCTCTCGAGAATCACGACGTGGCCACGGCCGAAAATCTGGTAAAAGTGCATCTCCAGGGCGGCGAGCGGTTGGTGCACGAGGCAATTCGCTCGGTGCGTGTTGATAACGCGATGTAGGCCCCATCCGTGCGGCACCTTGCATTGGGCCGTGGGCTTGGGTTGACCATGACCGTTCTGCATACGGAACATATCGCGCGTTCGTGTATGGCCTGCTAGTCGAGGCTCACTTGTCGCAGGCGGATTTCGGCCGAGCGGCAACTTGCGGACCGGTTTGCAAGTCGCCCGCTTGCAGTCAACCTACGTCATTAGCCGTACCATGTCGTGGTTCTTTCGCGGCGCGATGTCGTACCCTCGTCGGATGCCTACAGTTGTGACGTTCGGACTTGCCGATCGGGACGAGACAGCACCTCGGGCCGCAGCTCAACGCCCAAACCGGGCGCGGGGTCGAAGTACGCTTGACCGCCGCGAACCGGCAGCGGTTTGCTCACGAGATCGCGATAGTAGCCGAGATGAAAGCCGCGCACTGTCTCCATGACCATGGCATTCGGCACGGCAGCGCACAGATGCAGACAGGCAAAGACATTGACGGGCCCCGTGCAATCATGCGGCGCAATGGCGAGATGAAAGGCATCGGCCAGAGTAGCGATCTTTATCGCTTCGGTGATCCCGCCAGTCCAGATGATGTCGGGCATGACAATGTGCGCGGCATGCCGTTCCAGC
>JAQBPC010000182.1 GCA_028287725.1 Chloroflexota bacterium
GCGTAACCCGTCGCCCAATAGGTTAAACGCTAAAACTGACACGGCGAGGGCGGCGCCAGGAAATGTAGCCATCCACCCTGCATCTTGTAGATGGTTTTGCGCATCGGCGATCATGGTGCCCCACTCCGGGTCGGGCGGCTGCAGTCCAAGACCGAGGAAGCTAAGGCCGGACGCCGCAAGAATTGCGTAACCGACATCCAGGCTCACCTGCACCAGGATCGGCGCAATCGCGTTGGGCAGTATGTGCCGCCACAGCATTCTTGGCGTGCCGACTCCTAGTGCCCGTGCAGCTTCCACGAAATCAAGAGACCGGATCTGCAATACCTGCGCGCGTGCCAGCCGCGCGTACCACGGCCACCACACGACGGACAACGAGAGCATCAGCGTACCCAAACCGGGGCCAAGCGACGCACTGACCGCGGCGGCCAGAATAAAGCTTGGGAAGGCCAGGAAGACATCGGTGACGCGCATGATGGCTTCGTCCGTCACGCCGCCGGACAGCCCGGCAAGCGCACCGACCACGGCGCCGACTACCACTCCGAAAGTCAGCACCACCGCCGCCACAAGCAGCGAGACGCCCGCGCCGGCGAGCACGCGACTCAGCACATCCCGCCCAACTTCGTCCGTTCCGAAAGGATGCGCGGCACTGGGGCCAGTCAGCAGCTGGCTGTAACTTGGTGTTATCGGGTTGTACGGAGCAAACACGCTTCCGAAGATCGCAACAATCAGCAGCGCGATCAGCAGGACGAGTGAGGCAATGTTGAGTGGATTGGATCGAAGAAACCGACGTGTTGTTGCCAGGATGCCCGCGTGTGTGAGGACGAGCGGCGAAGTATCAATAACGTCTGGTATTGTTGCGTCGTTCATTGCTAGCGATACCTGATCCGTGGGTCGAGGAGCGCATAACCGATGTCAACCAGCAAATTGAGTACCACGTAGAGCAACGCCACGACAATAGTGACTCCCATGATCGCCGGGTAGTCGCTGGCGGTGATCGACTGCGCGGTGTACAGCCCTACCCCGGGCCAGGAAAAGATGTACTCAACCAGGACAGCGCCGCCGAGCAGATAGCCGAACTGCAGGCCAACCACCGTCACCGTGGGCAATAGCGCGTTGCGCAATGCGTGCCGCACTACGACATTCCCGCGGCGTACGCCTTTGGCACGTGCCGTCCGCACATACTGTTTGGCAAGGGCCTCGAGCACACCCGAACGCGTAATGCGCATCACGATAGCCAACGGGCCAAGTGACAGGACCAGTGCCGGCAGTATTAGATGCCATAGCGAATTAACGAAGAGGTCTAGCCTGCCGGTGACAAGTGAGTCGATAGTGTAAAAGCCCGTGATGCCGCGCGGTGGGGCTAACGTCGGGTCGAGCCGTCCGCCGGACGGGAACAGTCCCAGGTTGTAATAGAGAAGAAGCTGGCCAACCAGTGCCACCCAAAAGATCGGCAGCGATACGCCGCAAAGGGCCAACACTCGGGTCAGATGGTCCGGCAAGCGGTTCCGTCCAACAGCCGCAAGCGTGCCGAGCGGGATGCCGATGACCACTGCCAACACCATTGCGGTAAGACCAAGCTCCAGCGTCGCTGGGAGGAATGAACGCAGATCCTCACCAACGCCACGCTGTGTATGCAGGGCGGTGCCAAAATTGCCATGCGCCAAATTGGAGATGTACGCCCAGTATTGGGCAGGCAGGGGTCGGTCCAGTCCGTAGCTATGGCGTACCGACTGGACCTGCGCTTCCCCGGCGTGTGTCCCAGCGAGCATTCGGGCCGGGTCGCCCGGAACGACATGCGATAGCACGAACGTTAGCAGTGAGACGCCGAAAATAACGGGCAGCAGCAGTAGCAGCCGCCGGCCGACCAGCGCGACCAAATTTGTGCCTCGTTACTTAGACATGCCGTAATAGTCGTACGTATCCGTGTAAACCGGATTGAGCAGATACCCATGCACGGTTCGTCGCACGGCGGTGGTCTCCGGCAAGTCGGCGAGCCATACAGCGGCAGGATCTGCCACCAGCGCTTGCTGCGCTTTCTTGTAAAGAGCAGTGCGCTGTGCAGTGTCGACCGTCTTCGCCGCTTGCTCGAGCGCCGTATCTACGGTGTGATTCTTGTAATAGCCGCCGTTACTGCCGGCACCGGCCACCTGGCTGGAATCGTATTGTGGGAATAGCCAGTCGCCCGCGTCGTTGTAGTCCGGATACCAGTACCAGGCAATGAAGTTGGGACGCTGAGAAGCCGGCTTATTGCTGTAATAGGTGCCGGTCAATGTAGTAGACGACACAGGCTGCACACTCAGCGAGATGCCGATTTGAGCCAGCTGGGCCTGCATGACCTCGGCCGCGTACTTCGTAGTCTCGTCTTCTGCCTGATACCACAGCGTGAGCTTGGTGCCGGGGGCCACGCCGGCCTGCTTCAGGAGAGCCTTTGCCTTGGTGAGGTCTGTGGGATAGAGCATCAGGCTGTTGTCGTGGCCGTTCATCGTGCGCGGCATCGGACCCTGCGCCTGCTTCCCATACCCGTGCAATAGATTCTTGGTAAATGCGGTGTAGTCTAATGAGTAGGCCATGGCCTGACGCGCGGTGGTACTGTCGAGCGGGCCATATGCGTCCATCACCAGGCTCAGGTTGCGGGCCCCGTATCGAGGCGTCGCGTCCACGGTTGAGTTCTTGCTGAGCGCCTGCATGTCCGTTGCAGTCAACTGGTTCGCTATATCGGCGTCGCCACGGCCAACCAATTCGCGGCGAGTCGCGTCCGCGGTTACGATTCGGACCAGTACCTTGGACACATGGGAGCCCTTCCAACCGCCCCAATACTGAGGATACTTGGCGAGCGAGTAGCTCTGGCCGGGCACGATCGACGACAGCATATAGGGGCCGGTGCCGGCATCATGGCTTTGCAGCCACGTGTGCAGATCTTTAGGGTGCTGCTTGATCGCGGTGGGGCTGATGATATGCGTGCCCCACACCGCGGTCATCGCTTGCAAGAACACAGTCGAAGGCGATGTAAGCGTGAACTGAATCGTATATGGATCGACGACCTTTATTCCCTTCGGCGTGAAAAACTGCCCAATGATAAAGGCCGGGCCCTGGTTGAGCGTAAGCTCACGCGTGTACGAGGTTCGCACGGCTTCAGCATTGAACGGAGTGCCGTCGTGGAACGTGACGCCATGCCGAAGATGAAAGGTGAAAGTTTTATGATCCGGGCTGGAAGTCCACGTTTGCGCTAAAGCGCCGACAATGTCGGTTGTGCTGGAGCCGCGAAGCGTGACGAGACTCTCGTACTCGCCGCGTAACACAGCCGCTGCCTGGCTGTCGTAGCTAGACGCAGGGTCAAGGTCAACGGGCGCTTCTGCCGCGGCAAGGATCAGTGTGTCCGAGGGAACATTCGCCGGGCGCGCGGCGCGAGCCGAACTTATGCCGAGCGTTGACGCCACTAGCAGAGCGGTCAACAGTGGACCGGATATCGAGATGCGTGCTGGCATTTGCGTCACTGCTCCTTCGATATAAAACGAACAGAATATAATGACTTACTCTACTGGCAGATTGTCGCGAGGTGCAAATTCTTACGGCGGAAGATCGCAACCTCTACCCCTAACGCAGGCTGCCATCTTGCAAACCTGATACACACGAAGGCCCGCGCGAAAACTGGGGCTATTCGGGACCAAGTGTCGCGTCGAATAGTGGGGCGTTTTAGTTTGTGTCGTCTCGCGGTGTCGCGATTGTGACCGCCCGAGCCTCTTCTTGTCCTCGCGTGACGACACTCTTCGGCACGGCGCTATGCGAGCGGTGAGAAAATCACAACGGCGGAGAGACCGCGCCACTGAGAGCGGTAGAATGGCACTTGTCGAGGCGCGCGCTCAGATATTGCGCCAAGACGACGCTGCCAGTGAGGCGCAATAGTCAGAAACGCCTCTACAGGGCTATTCGGCCC
>JAQBPC010000207.1 GCA_028287725.1 Chloroflexota bacterium
GTGGGGTCAAGTCCGGGGTACATCACGCCAAGGTGATGGCGCAGGCTCCAGCTGGAAATTCCAAGATCCGGCATACCGCACCTCCGCGTTCATTCTTCCAGCATGATCTGGTACGTCACTACTATACGCTCGCCGCGGCAAGTATACAGGCCGTGCGCACCACAAATCCGTGTGCGGCGCGGACAGCGGTTTGAGGCAAGATCGATGGCGCCCGCGCGGCACGCTGCCCCGCGGAAGTCGCCTTGGCGGCTTCACCAACCACGCACCAAAGTCGATTCTCGTGCTATCCGCTGTCAATCGTACGACACAGGTCGATGGAGGCCTACTGAGCACGGTATAGTACAGTTAGTCGCGTCGCGCCTCAATTTGACCCGGTACCTCCGCAGCTTTATGACAAGCCCCCGGCGAGTTCACAGCAGTTGTATGGCGGCGACGCGCGTTCTCTTAGAGTATGAAGCCGAGGAGCGTGACACAGCATGGGAAAGAACTGCGAGCACGGCCGTGAGTGAACGGACGCGCGCCCTGCGGCTCGATCATTCGCAGGCGCCGCTAGTGGATGGGATTCAGGCATATCGGGAGGCCGATATGGTGCCGTTCAGCACACCGGGACATAAACGCGGCAGCGGCATTGCGCCTGAAGCAATTAGGGCACTCGGCATCGAGTCGTTCCTAAACGACATCCCCCTGGGCGGTGGAATCGACGATTCGCACCTTACGCTTGATGTGCTCGGCAAGGCCGAGCGGCTGGCCGCGGACGCCTTTTCCGCGGATCGCACCTTCTTTTTGCTCAATGGCAGCTCGATCGGGAACCAGGTCGGTATTCTCGCGCTGGTAAAGCCCGGCGATGAGATCGTGCTGGCGCGCAATGTACACAAGTCGATCCTCACCGCATTGATCTTGAGCGGCGCTCGGCCAATCTACGTGAAGCCTCGCTATGATCCTGAGTTCGAGGTTGCCCATGGATTGGTGGCGGAAGATCTGGCGGAGACGCTTGATGCCCATCCAAACGCCAAGGCAGTTGTAGTCGTAAGCCCGACATACTTCGGCGTGGCGTCCGACCTGCCGCGTCTGGCCGAGATTTGTCACGAGCGCGGACTGCCGCTGCACGTCGACGAAGCGTGGGCGCCCCACTTCCCATTCCATCCCGACCTCCCACCCTCTGCCATGCAGGCGGGCGCCGATAGCGCCGTGACCAGCATCCACAAGCTGCTGACCGGCTTTACGCAGTCCGCAATACTGAACATCCAGGGCGATCGCGTCGATCCCAGCGAGGTGGCCCGCTGGCTCAGCTTGATCCAGACGACGAGCCCCTCGGGTCTCATCCATGCGTCGATAGATGCCTGCCGGCGCCAGATGGTGCTCGAAGGTAAGGCATTGCTCGACCGAACCATAGCGCTCGGCAACATGGGCCGCGAGCGGATCAAGTCCATGCCTGGAATCAAGGCCATGGGACTGGAAGTGTTGGAACGCCCTGGCGTGACTGGCTTCGACTTGACCAAACTGGTTGTCGATGTAAGCGACACGGGTCTTACCGGTTATGAAGTGGAAGCGTGGCTGCGCGCGAAGCGTCGCATTACCCTTGAGATGAGCGATCACCGCCGTATCGTTGCCCTGCTGTCGATTGCGGATACGGAAGCTTCGGTCGGCCACCTGCTCGACTCACTTTCCGTCGTGGCCTGTGAGCTACAACCGTCGCAGACCAAGCACTACGAAGCGCCGCACGATATCACCGGGCTGGAGACGGAAAGCGTCATCACTCCTGCCGAAGCATTCCGGGCACCGGTACGGCTTGTGTCCCTGGCCGAATCGGCTGGGAAGATATCGTCGGACGTGATCACACCGTATCCGCCCGGTATCCCGATTCTAGCCCCGGGCGAACGGATCACTCGCCCAATCGTGGAGTACTTGCAGGCCGGTCTGAAGGCGGGCATGCACGTCGCAGGTCCCAGTGATCCGACGCTCGCCACCATGCGCGTGGTCCGCTAATGTTAACCAATTGCCGTGCCGGTCACCCACCCTGCCATGCCATACGAGGCAGGGTGGGTGACAGTGGCGGTGAGCAACGATTACTCGTAGCGCACACGCGGGTCGATAAAGGCATAGACGACGTCGACGATGATGTTGGCCCCGAGGATGGCGACTGCGCCGAACAGCACGGTGCCGAGTATCAGGGGGACGTCGAGATTCGTGATCGCTTGCCAGGCCTGCTGCCCGATGCCCGGCCAGCTGAACGGCACCTCGATCAGCAATACGCCGGAAAGGAAGAAGCCAATATCCAGTCCCAGCTGGGTTACGAGCACGTTCGTGCAGTTGGGAAACGCGTGCCGCAGAATTACCTTCCAGCGCGGCACACCTTTGGCGCGGGCCACGCGGATATAGTCGGAGCGCAGCACGTCCAGCATTGCCGTGCGCAAGAGCCGGGCATAGAAGGCGGCGCCGGATATTTTGGGTCGTGGCAAGACGCCGCCGTTGAACGCCGGCCTCTGGTAGCCGGTTTACGCGACGCGGAGTAGCA
>JAQBPC010000241.1 GCA_028287725.1 Chloroflexota bacterium
AGCTACGGCGACTAGGCGCGCGTGTGGATGAACGCTCGGACGGACTAACGGTCTACCCTTCGACGCTGCATCCGGCTGTCGTGCAGACGTACGACGATCATCGCATGGCGATGGCCTTCGCTATTCCTGGACTGTTGGTGCCGGGGATCGAGATCGAGAATCCGGGCTGCGTTGCCAAGACCTTCCCGGACTATTTCGCACGCTTGGAGCAGGCCTGCGGGATTGGCTGAGGCACATTTGCGCTTCGCCTAAAGCACGCATGGACGATCTTATCTGCTAAAGACAGCCGTCCCGTCTGTCCGGCGTTTTAGGGAGAGAGTGCACCATGCTCTCCGAGGATTTGCACGTAGATTGACCGCAGGGCTGTTGACGAGCTTTCTGACGGTCGCGTATGCTGCAAGCGATCATCGCAGGGGAGCTCATAATGCCGAACGCTCGCTGATAGGCCGCGCTTCATTCACCAGACAAGCCGCTGTCTTCCGTGCCGCCTTGAGGCCGGGGGCAATGGGCCGCTGTGTGACGTTGCTGCCTACCGGAAGAGCGGAAGGATCATCGGCATCCGGCACCTGAAGGCGCCGTATAGCCAGGGGCCACTTCCTCAACTTACAGCCTCCGATCCCAGCCGTTGTCGGCAGCTCTGCGCGGCGTAGGACCTGCATTCGCATTGTTGCTTGCGCACCCGTTTGCAGCAGCGCGGCTACGGATGCGGCTTTATGTCTCGAGCAGAGATCGCGAGGTTATTGCCTCGCTCTGAAGGAGGTGGCTGGTGAGTAAGCTCGCAAAGCATCATGAGGAGGTCGGTAAGACCTACGACACGTCGGGTCTGGTGACCTATGGCTTCGACTACGAGGCAACCCGGCTCGATCGCGATGTAGTCGAGTACGCTATTACCGCTCGCTATCTGGACCGCTATATCCCCGATGGCGCCACTGTCGCCGATGTCGGCGTTGGTGTTGGCCACTACAGCGAGCTGCTGGCGCGGCGCGGCTGTGCCCTCCACCTGGTGGACGTGGCGCAGCGGTTGCTCGATACGACCGTTGACCGCTTGCGCGGGGCTGGGCTGGCTGATTGCATCGCTAGCGTTCACCACGCGTCGGCCACCGAAATGAGCGGTCTCCCTGATGGCTGTTGCGACGCCGTGCTGCTGCTTGGTCCGCTCTACCACTTGGGCGACACAGGCGAGCGCAATCGCGCGATCAACGAGGCGGCGCGCATTCTGAGGCCAGGCGGGCTGGTGTTCGCGGCCGGTATCAATCGCATCACGTACCTGTGGGATCTGTTGCATGATGCGCCCGATAGTGTTGCGGATCGCGCAGCGTTTTTCGCTAGCTACCTTCAGGACGGCAACTTTGACCCACCCATTGAGGGGTATCCGCCAGTGGTCCATCTGGCCACTGCAGCAGAGTTCCAGGGAGAGCTCAACACTGCGTTCGAACAATTGGTGATGGCGGGTACCGAATCCTTTGCAGGTAAACTCGAACCGCAGTTTCTCAGTGCCTCAGCTGAAAGCCAGGCTGTCTGGCTCGACCTCGTGGAGCGGACCGGCACAACGGCAGAGGGCCTCGGCATTACCGACCACTTTCTCTATATCGGTCGGGTGGTGAAGGGATGATCAACGTTATAGGTGGACTGATCTTCAAGCAAAATTTAGAAATGGACTATGACGCTGCGTCGTCGGTCTTGGTCGATTGGAACAAGCAATACCGCTCTGGAATCGGTCCATAGGCCTACGACGTATAGCACATCTCCAGTCCGAATGTATCCCGTAAACTGCTCAATGGGCGATCACGTAAATTCGCCTTAACACTCCTCAACACGCTCTCCTAAAGGAGCATCATGCAGTTGTGGCCGGTTGGCGCCTGGAGTCTCAGACTCTACTATTTCTGGTACTTCGCGGCCGCCGGCATCTACTTTCCATATGTCAGTCTCTACTACCACGAGATCCATCTGGATGGCGCTCAGATCGGTCTGCTTGCGTCCCTTGCGCCCCTCGCCGGGGTGCTGCTTCCACCTCTCTGGGGACTGCTGAGCGACCGGCTAGGCTGGCGTAAGCGCATATTAATCACCTCGGTGCTGACCGCTGCGATCGTTGCCCCGCTGGTTCCACTACTTGGCTCGTTCACATTACTCCTCGCCATCATAGTTTTGCTGGCAGTCGTGCTCAGTCCCGCGGTGCCGCTCGCGGACGCTACCACGTTGGAATGGCTGAGGGGAAACGGCGGCACATTTGGCAACATCCGGGTGTTCGGCTCGATTGGCTATCTGGGTTCGTCGCTCCTCGTCGGCATCCTCTTCAGCGGCAGGCATATCTTGTGGCTTTTTCCACTGTATGGCGCCGTATTGTTCGGCGCCTGCCTCGCCACGCTCACCGTGCCTGGCCAGCACGATCGCGCGCACCTCTCAAGTGGTGAGGGGATTCGATCGATTCTGCGCGATCGCAGGGTCACGATCTTTCTCGCCCTGGTGATACTCGGTTATACGTCCTTTGCCGCATATAACACCTTTTTCGCCCTCTACCTAAAGGAGCTTGGCGCGGGACCAGTGCGGTAGGCCTGGCCACGGGGATTGCCACGCTCTGTGAGCTGCCGGGTATGGTCGTGGCCGGAATGGTGATTCGCAAGTTCGGGGTGAAACCGGTGCTTCTGGCCGGCATGGGCTCGCTGCTCATTCGGTGGATCGGCTACGCGCTCATACACGACTATCGACTGGCGCTCCTTTTTCAACCGCTGCACGCGCTCGGTTTCGCCTCGTTCTACGTGGCGGGCGTGACCTTCATCGATACGCTGGTCCCTGGTCGCCTGCGTTCGACCGGACAAACGCTGTTCACCGTGGCGTTCTTTGGCGCGGGAGCAGTGATTGGCTCAAACCTTTTTGGCTTCCTGTTTGATCGCATCCATGGAAGCGGAATGTTCTATGTTGCGGCAGCGATTGTTACCCCCGCGTTGCTGGGCCTCATCGTCTTCGTGCCGAATATTCGAGCCGACGAGCCGGCACTATAAATGCCTGGACAATGCCGTCTGGATGAAGGCGGCCTGAACGCCGCGGCTTGGCGAGGGGTGTGAGGCACCCCGCCGTGAACAGCGGGGTTTCCAATGGGACAGAGTTGCGGTTTTCAGGCTCCCGCGACCGCATATACCATCCATGGGCGTACAGGCCCATTAAGTTGCAATCACCAAGTGTGGCGCGTCCATCATTCTGTGTCACCTGTGGTATCTGCGTCATATGCGATTCAGCCGGCCCGTACTGTACCT
>JAQBPC010000258.1 GCA_028287725.1 Chloroflexota bacterium
GACGCGGTGCTGACGGGCATTCAGCATGCCGCCGGTCCACGCGCCGTAATCCATGTGCTGCCGCTAGCGGCGGGCGCGGTGCTACGCTTGCCCGAGGTTGACGTGGCATTCGGCCACTTCCCTGTAACAGCGATCGTCGAAGCCGCGGCCACCCTGCGATGGCTACACGTCCCGTCGGCAGGCGTAGAACATCTGCTCACCCCAGATATGAAGGCAACAAACATCCGCGTGACCAATAGTAGCGGGGTGTACGGCGTATCGGGCGCCGAGCACGTTATTGGCCAGATGCTCATGTTTAACCGGCGTCTAGCAGAAATGTATAACACTCAACGGGAACAACGTTGGGATCCGGAGACATTCCGCTCGGTCAATAAGCTCCAGGGCCAAACGATTGGCGTGGTGGGGTTGGGAGATATCGGGAGTCAAATAGCAATCCGTGCTAGGGCCTTCGAGATGCACATCCTCGCCATAAAGCGCAGTCCCGGCGCTCGGCCAACATTCGTGGACCAGCTCTGGGGCCTGGATCGGCTTCATGATCTGGTAGCCGCGGCCGATCACATCGTCATTGCACTTCCCCTGACCCCCGAAACGCGCGGCATAATCGATGGTGACGCACTCTCCCTCGCGAAACCCACAGCCTACCTCTACAACATCGGCCGCGGCGTGGTGCTCGACGAAGCTGCGTTGATACGCTGCCTGGAAACCGGCAGGCTCGCCGGCGCCGGCCTTGATGTGTTCGAGGAGGAGCCGCTGCCGCCGCATTCACCGTTGTGGCGTCTGCCGAATGTGCTCATCACGCCCCACGTCGGCGCCAATGGACCGGCGGACTGGGCTGACGCAGCAGAAATATTCGCCGAGAACCTCGAGCGCTTCCGCAAAGGGCAGCAACTGGTCAATCAGATCGATTTCCAGCGCGGCTACTGAGCCGGTCTGCGCGATTCTACGTAATTGCCGGTTTGGCACCGAAGAAGCGATAAGCCCTCGGATGCATGAGTGCGGCATCGTTACGGCCCGCTGTGCTAATGTGAGAACACCGCAACCATGGACATTATTCTGTCATGCTCGCGCGCTGTCCACGCGCCCCTTGGTGCAGGCGAACGAGGCGAGAGGAGGCAGAGGTCGAAGAGGGAGCTTAAGTAAGCGAACTACGCGCGCTTTCGGTGAGCGATTCAAGGCAATCGCCTTCCGGCAGACGTAGACAAATGCGGTCGAGATTGAAAAACGGTCGACATCGCGAAAGGAATCACAGCATGTCCACTTTATTAGTGTTCCGGCCGACTCGGAAATGGTCGACGGTCCTCCTCGCCTTCCTCGCGGTCGCGGCTCTCGCTTTACTGCCTACCCAGGTTGGATCGTCTGTTAACGCATCCAACGCGCGCAACCAGTCCAAGCCCACTATTGTGCTCGTACACGGCGCCTGGGCAGACGGATCCAGTTGGACTGGGGTGGTGAGCCGTCTCCAGGACGAAGGCTTCACGGTCATAGCGGAAGCCAACCCCCTTCGCGGCTTGCTGAGCGACTCCGCCTACCTTGCCGCAATCCTTGCGACTATTAGCGGCCCGCTAGTGTTGGTTGGCCACTCCTATGGCGGAGCCGTCATCACAAACGCCGCAACTGGGAACTCCAACGTGAAGGCGCTCGTCTATGTTGACGCATTCATCCCCGACCAGGGCGAGACTGTATTGAAGCTCAATGTCGCCCAACCCGGGTCCTGCCTCGGCGGCGATCCCACGCAAGTTTTCAACTTCGTGAAGTTTCCTGGAGCCCCGAATGGGGACTTCGACCTATACGTCAAGCCGGCGTTGTTCCCCAATTGCTTCGCCAACGGAATTCCAAGCGATGAAGCAGCTGTTCTGGCTTCTGAGCAACGTCCGCTGACGCTCAGCGCGGGCTCGACGCCTTCTGGCACGCCTGCTTGGAAGACCATCCCGTCTTGGTCCGTGATCGGAACCCTCGACAACGTTCTCCCGCTTGCCGAGCAGCGCATCATGTCGCAGCGCGCAAACGCTCGTATCACTGAAATCCCAGCGGGGCACCTGTCGATGATCTCCCAGCCACAAACAGTCACCCGCGTTATCGAACAGGCGGCCGGAGATAACGAGTAACTACATATTGGATGCGAGTCGGCCGGCGTCGTAGCAGGTTCATGGGCGCGCGGAACGCCGGTCGACTGGTCACGCAGACCACTTGTACAATGCCGCAAGTACCCGACAAGAAACTGTGCAAACGGGCAGGTGCGAAAGGAGAGTGTAAGTTCGTTAGAGGTCGTCGACTCATAGAATCAAACCAATCGGTCCATGCCGCGAATGGCGTGGCCCACGTCAAACTGCGCTTCAGCACACCGGCCGGCAAGAATCCTATGCCAATCTCTCACAGGGTGCAGACTGGAACGCCGCAATTCAAGTGCTAAACGCAACGTTTCGATTGGGCCACGAGATCTCGCCATTCTGGAACTACCATTCCTTCAAATGTCCGAGCGTCAGGAGAGCGACATGGCCACCGTCACCCCCAATGAACAGCTCCAAATCGAACGCGCGAACGACACAGGATTGAGGCCGATAGTATTTGTGCACGGCCTCTGGCTCCTCTCAAGCAGTTGGAATCGCTGGCGCGAGCTGTTCGAAGCAAATGGTTACACTACTCTGGCGCCAGGTTGGCCCGATGATCCGGAGACGGTCGAAGAGGCCAATCGTGACCCAAAGGTTTTCGCGAAGAAGCGAGTCAAGCAGGTCACGGACCACTACGCAGATGCGATCCGCCAGTTGAAGGCGAAACCAGCCGTCATCGGCCATTCGTTCGGCGGACTCATCGCGCAACGGTTGGCGGGCATGGGAGTTTCGGGCGCAACTGTAGCGATAGACCCTGCACCATTCCGTGGGGTACTCCCACTGCCGATCTCGGCGCTCAAGTCTGCATCGCCGGTCATCGGAAATCCGGCCAATTATAGCCGCGCCGTTCCGCTCACATTCGAACAATTCCGTTTCGGCTGGGCGAACGCTTTACCTGAAAGCGAAGCGCACGAGCTGTATTCAACGTTCTCGGTACCGACCTCCGGTGTTCCGCTCTTCCAGGCAGCCTTCGCCAATCTCAATCCATGGACGGAAGCGAAAGTTGATACCTTGAACCCCGAACGTGGCCCGCTCCTTATCATCTCCGGCGAGAAAGACAACACCGTTCCGTGGGCCATCGCCAACGCATCATATAAACGTCAGAAGAGAAACCCGGCGGTGACAGAAATCAAGGAAATGCCAAATCGCGGGCATTCACTCGTCATCGATAGCGGGTGGAGAGAGGTCGCCGACACCGCGCTCGCATTCGTCAAGCAGCACTAAGTAGTGCGTAGTTTGGCTTTGCGTGGTCAGATGCAAGTTGGCATCGATCCTGCGTGGAGAGCAGCTGGGCACCGGATATGCCGGACGTATAGAAGTCCAGCTCAGCGCTAAGGTTTCATCGTTCCGATGCAATATGTCACTGCCGCAACACCATACATAGGTAGTGTCAGGCGGCGTCCCTCGTGAGATGCCGCCTGACACTATCTATCTGCTCACGCCATCCGGCACCATCGGGTCGGCTCACTTCCGCAATTTGAGACGGTTACTTCCCGGCGGCGACGACGACCCACCAGAACCCGCCGAAGGCCACCACGCCCTGGCCGTATGAGTCTGACGCGTCCTTGTCCATAACAAAGGTATACAGCGGCGCTTTGTCATAGGTAAGTTGCTCAGTGCCGTCCGTGCGCATTGCGACACCGAAAGTTCCAGGAATGCCGGTCATCTTGGCGGTCGGCTTCGTGCCCTTGGGCACCAGGTACGGCGGCCAGAACTTGGCGCACGAGGGATTACACGCGCTCTTGTTCGGCATATCAGCAGCAAACACGTACAGTGTGAGACCCTTGGATGTCTTCAATATCTTCCCTGCGGCCTCCGTGACGAGGGCAGTTTGCGCCTGCGTGTGCAATGGAACGAGAGCACTGCTCGCACCGAATGCCATTAACACTGGGAGTGCAAGAAGAGAGAGGATACGACGCTGGGACAATCGCATGGTACGCCTCCAGGCAAGACACGCGGCCGAAACCGCCGTTATGTAACCGGACATATATCCCGGTACATGAATATACGGAGAGAGTTACGCTGCCGCGTAGGAGAACGCGCCATCTACTCAATATGGAAGAGGCGCATGGCGCTCACGCCTGGGCCCACGGGCCTTGTCTGCTGCGCCTCTTCGAGGGCGGAAGCAAGTATAATCCCAGTCTTCGTAGATGTGTTGCTCCCAGTCCGGCCAGAGTCTCTGGACTGAGGTGATCAACCATTCGCCGGCAACGGTTATGGAACTCTCATGGGACACATTAAGAAGCCAGTCCAAGTCGCCAGAAGTCCAGTAGCCCTCCGCGGCGTTGTACATTGGTTCCATCTCTGCGACGTCAATCTCGTATTCTGGGCCATATTCGCGCAGTTCCCACACGCGTGTCACGCCGTGCTCTGCAAGTGCTGCTCTGAGCTTTTCGAGCGAGACAGCGTAATCAAACCACATTAGCTGAAAGGCAACCACATGCGGTGCGGGGTCTTCGTCGCTACCGAGCGGATACCAGTAGCTGCCCTCGCGCACGGCCCAGCGCTCTTGAAGGCGCGCCCAAAGCTTGGTGTGTTCGGACGAACTCAGCGTGCGATGGTACGGCAATGGTTCGAC
>JAQBPC010000275.1 GCA_028287725.1 Chloroflexota bacterium
GGCAGAGGCCGAGCCAATCGACGAAGCACGGCTGCGGACCTTGCTCTGCGACCATGCCAACGACCGCCCTATCTGCCTGCACAGCAATGAAGACGATGCCTATATCGACAAAATTGAGACGGTAGCCGCAATTGTCTTCGACCTGACGGACGGCACTCTCGATTTGGCAGCGGGCCCACCGTGCGAGGCAGAGTTTAAGCGCCTACGAGTCGCAGATCTCATTGGCTGAGCGCCTCGGCACCCATCGAAGCATCTGACCGTTAAGTGGAAAGCAGCGAGCCACTGCGCGCCCTGGAGCACGAGTCGGAATTGTGCTCCAGGGCGATCGCCCGAAGCTGAGGATGACCTGCGCTCTACGCTTCTGGTAATTCGGCGCCTGTTTCAGCAGGCTGCTCGGAAGGGACTTGTTCTACCTTATCGGGTTCCGCGCGGGTCAGCTCATAGAAAACAGCGTCGCCATGCTGGTCCCCGAGTAGGGCATAATCGTGCAGCATCCCTGACTCAACGAAACCCGCTTCTTCCAGCGTCGTCCTTACGCTCACGTTTTCCGAATCGACGACACTGAGGAGCCGCCGAACACCTGGCAGCACGTCGGCGCGCACCAGAAGGGCCTCGAGCACCGGTCCTAGCGCATCTTCAAAACCCGGCCGGGCAAAGAGATCGAGCAGCCGCACGTGCTCTCTGTAGGGCAGGGGTGGCGTTGGAAGATCTGCCGGGAGCACCGTGCCAAGCGCGGCCGGCGTCCCTTCGGCGGCCACGCCCAATACCGATGTGCCGAGGCCACGCTCGAGCGCGTCCAGCAACACCAACACCGATTCCTCGAAGCCATAGGACCCATACATGTGGAGCGCATAGTAGCGAATCAGAAAAGGTACCGGGTGGCTGAACAGGTGAAGCAGCGCCGATTTGTCCGAACGTCTGAGCGGGCGACGGGCAACAGTATCGGGCGCTACGGCGCTAAAGTAGCGCTCTTCAAATGCCGCTGCGTCGCCAAGCACCAAGCGCATGGTGACTCGCTTATATGGTTCGGGCATCGCCAGATAGTCTTCGAAGCCCAGACTAGCAAGTAGCTTGTAGGCGGGAGTATCACGCGTACACTGGGCAATCACTGCTTGGCCGCCGTCGGTGGAGAACCGCTCCAGGGCTACGTCGAGAACGTGACGCGCAAGTCCCTGCTCACGGCGATTGGGCGCGGTGTAGATCTGGTGCAACGACCCAAGGTGTGGGATCCGGTTCGAGCGCGATAATTCCAGACCGCATACGATGCCTTCGATTGTCGTGGCCACGTACCAGCGGTCGCCAATATCTTCACGCGCGGCCAGACGAGAGCTGGTATCGGTGCGGAAGAGGCCCGAGGTTTGCTCCGCATCCCAACCAGACCAGAACTGGTTGAGGGCCTCTGCGCCGGCGCCGAGCGGTGCTCGAAGCTCATGTATTACCGCGTCCTCACCGTCCGCCAGGGAGAAGCGTTCGACCTTCCCTTGCACCGCCCCACACCCTTTCTCTACGATCTGACGTACGAGCCACGGAAGATCATAACGTAGAAAGTTGATCCGCGTGGGTATTCCATGCCGATATGATGCCATTGTTGTCGGAGCAGGGCCGGCAGGCGCGTCCGCCGCGCAAGTCCTGGCCACGGGTGGGGCGCGAGTGCTGTTGCTCGAGAAGGCTCGTATGCCGCGTTATAAACCCTGTGGCGGTGGCATCACGGCACGTGCGCGCAGGAACTCGCCAAGCTGTGCCAAGTATGCCGTGAGCTGTGCCGCTCAACACCTGGTTCTGCAAATCGGCCGGCACCGCGTTGCCTGCGACCTGCCGGCCAGCATCGGCATGTCCATGCGCGAAAGTTTGGACCAGTACCTGGTTGCCGAGGCAATCTCGGCGGGAGCAACCTTTAACGATGGCTCGGCTGTGCGGGCAATCGAACAGGACGGGGCTGTTCTTCGCGTCGCGACCGATGGTCTTGTGGCGTCAGCGCGCTACGTCATTGGCGCGGACGGAGCGAACGGTGTCACGGCCAGACTTGCCGGTTTTCCATCAGCGATAGAGCGCGGTACCGCAATCGAAGCCGAGATAATGGTTGACGATAGTGCGCGTGGCAAATACGACCAATCGGCCCTGCTCGATTTCGCGGCGGTTGCCGGCGGCTATGCGTGGATTTTTGGCAAAAGCGATCATTTGTCGGTGGGTGTTTATACGATCGACGCGGCCGCGCGGCGCGACCTGCGTCCAGCGCTTGCAACATTTCTCTCCGGCAATGAAGACCTCTGTAAGGGAACCGTCATGCTCCAGCGAGGGCACCGCGTTCCCTTGGCCGGAGACCGTGCGAGCAGGGTTCTTGGTAATGTACTTCTCGCGGGCGATGCGGCGGCCCTTGCCGACCCGTTGACGGGTGAGGGCATTAGCTACGCCGTTGCCAGTGGCAGGCGTGCGGCGGCGACGGTCCTCGCGGCGCTGGCGGCAGGTCCGAATATGCTGTCGAGCTATGACGACTACCTTCGAGATGACCTGACGAAAGACCTCAAGTTTGCCGGGATTGTCGCCGGAATCGCCTACCGTTTCCCCCGATTCGGCCTGCAGCTCACGGAGGATCATCCAGGCATGCAGTCGCTGGTGGCCGCCGTAATCAGCGGCACCGAGGACTATCGCACCCTGGCAGGCAGACTGATCAGCCGCTCACCGAAGCTGCTTCGCTACATCATGTAAGTCCGGTCGCGCGGTCCAGCTGATTCGATGGCCAGGAGCCAAAGTCCAGAATGTGGTGTGGCAAGCGGCACGACCGACGCCACGAGACGTACACTGGCTACAAGTCATCGGAATGACTTGAGGAGGGATTTTCCAGAGAGGTCACCCATGCTCGACAAAACAGCGTACTGTGATGCGTTCCATCGGGAGGCCGCAGGCATTGCGAATGCTGCCCGCATGGGACTGCTCGCGCCGGTCCCATCGTGTCCCGGCTGGTCTGTCGCCGCGCTCCTCACGCATCTTGCCGTGAACGTGTATGCGCCGACCATCAGGGTTTTTCGCGCGT
>JAQBPC010000338.1 GCA_028287725.1 Chloroflexota bacterium
GATGCCGCCTTCGAGACTCTGCACGCCTATTTCCTCGACCGCCTCGTCCCCGTGTGCGCCCAGCTGCTCGACGCTGCTGCCACGGCGGGCGAGATTCTCCCCGACATGGATGCCTACGAACTGCTGCATGGCGTCGGCAATCTCTGTATCGGCGCGGAGAACAACCCCCGCTACGACGCACGTCGCATGGTCGAACTCGTCATCGCAGGACTGCGCCTCCACTAGGGAGAGTCAGCCGAGTGTTTCGTCACGTGGCGGCGTGCCGGCAGCGGCGTGGGTGCCCTGACCAGCACAAACGGAACATGGTTCGGTGCTTCGGGGGCGCTGACTACCGCTCTGACTGGAGTTCGAGATAGTTCCAGACCTCTCGGTCGTCGACTCGCCACTCGTCAATCCAAAAGCGTGTATTCACCCGTGAAGTCTCGCTCTGCGAAAACGTCCGCTCATGCCGCCGTCAGGGCGCGCGGGCGGGTCGACCGGACCGACCTGCGGAGGTGAGGCGCCGACGACGAGCAGGCCCGCCTGGACAAGGTAAGCGCACCGCCGCTCATCTACCCTCACTGGCATCCAGCGGCGACATCCGCCGACCGACTGAGCGCTGCCGATCACGCGCTGCTCAAACCGTATCTGAGCAAGTAGCCATCGGAGTCGGACTGGCCCACATTGCGCGGAATCTCAGGCTGGCTGCCAGGCGTACGCCACATAGTCAGCGATCCTGCCCAGGCTCACAGCCGGACAAGTGATACCGCGACCCATCAAAGCGCGTCACCCCTGCGCGGCACAAACCTTCCAGCGCAAGGCGAAGGCGGCGGCGGGCTAGCGGCGAGCCCATGTTGGTCGTCTTCGCAATCTGGGCCTGGGTGAGTGCGCCCTGTTGGGCCAGCGCGTCGAGCGGAAGCTGGACGTAGCGGGGACTGCCGATTTCCGGCTGCGCATCGAGCAGTTGCTTGGTAATCGCCTGCAGGCGGGGGCGGTCGACACCAGGGATGCTGGGCGTCGCGGACGCCGTCACGGCGGGCGGCGCACCTACCTCCTGGGGCTCGCTCGTCGTTACGCCGAAACCATAAGCGCCAAGCACCGAGGTCACAGTCTGTCGGAGCGCATCCTCGCCGCGCTGGCCGTCGGCGCTGAGATCCGCCACCAGGTGATCGATCAGTGACGCGGGATTCCGCACCATGGCGTTGGCCCGCTCGAAGGCTAATCGCTCGCGCTGCAGCGCGTGCCGCAGACGCGCGTTCCGCCGTTCGGCCACGGCCAGCCTGCTACGCAGGGCACGCACTTCGCGATGCAACGTTGACGTATCCGCCACGCCGCTGCCGTGCCGCGGTTCGTCCGCATCGCTAACTGGCTCAAGCGGGCTGGAAGGGAGCACGATCGGCTGCTGTCGCAGCGGATGCAAGGAGATCGGTAGATGCAGGCTGCCGAGCTTGGCTCGGTGGCCCGTTGTCCGCAGAAGTGCGACCGCGGATCGGCCGGCGGAGACAATGCTGGGCCGACGGTGCTTTCCTTCAGCCACGATCGCGTTCCACGGCGCGCTGCCAGGCCGCGTATCGCGACATCCGCTCGTCCTCACCCAGTTCAGGCTCAAACACCCTATCGACTTGCCGGTGCCCTGCCAACGCCTCCTGGTCCGGCCACAGCCCCGTGGCAAGCCCCGCGAGATACGCGGCGCCCAAGGCTGTCGTCTCGTGTATCGTTGGGCGTTCCACCGGAATGCCCAGCAGATCGGCCTGAAGCTGCATCAGCAAATCGTTGACCACGGCGCCTCCGTCCACCCTCAGGCAGTCGAGAGGCCGCTCGCTATCACCTTCCATGCAACGCGCGACGTCGATGCTTTGGAAGCAGATCGCCTCAAGTGCTGCGCGCGCGACATGGCCCGCGTTTGTCTCTTGCGTGATGCCGGTGAGCATGCCGCGCGCATCAGGGTCCCAGTATGGCGCGCCGAGGCCCACAAAAGCCGGGACAAAGGACACCCCGCCGGCGTCGGATACCGTGCGAGCCAGGTCTTCTACATCGGCGGCAACGCCGATGATGCGGAGCCCGTCCCGCAGCCACTTGACCACCGAACCGCCAATAAACACGCTGCCCTCGAGCGCATAAATGGTATTCGAGCCGAGGCGCCAGCCAATGGTCGTGAGCAAGTTATGATGCGAAACGACCGGCGAGTCGCCCGTGTTGAGGAGCAGAAAGCAACCGGTACCGTAGGTGTTCTTGGCGAGTCCCGGGCTCCAACACGCCTGGCCAAATGTGGCAGCCTGCTGATCGCCGGCGACGCCGGCCAGGGGAATAGCGCGGTCCAGCAAGCCGGGCGAGGTTTCACCGTAGATCTCGCTGGAAGAGCGTACCTCGGGAAGCAACGACCGTGGAATGCGCAAGCGCGTGAGTAGCGTATCGTCCCAGTCCAGCGTATGAATGTCGAACAGCATGGTCCGTGAGGCGTTCGAGACATCGGTCAGGTGAAGACGGCCCCCGCTCAGCCGCCACAAGAGGAATGAGTCGACGGTACCGAAGGCCAGCTCCCCGCGTTCCGCCCGCTCCCTGGCGCCGGGCACATTCTCGAGCAGCCAGTGCAGCTTTGTGCCCGAGAAATACGGGTCGATAACCAGGCCGGTGGTCGCACGGACATGATCGATGAGACCTTCCTCCCGCAGGACGGCGCAGAGAGGCGCCGTTCGCCTGTCCTGCCAGACGATCGCGTTGTGGATTGGCTCTCCGGTTAGCCGGTCCCAGACGATCGTCGTCTCGCGCTGATTCGAGATCCCGATTCCGGTGATATCGCCGGCCTCAATGCTGGACGTTTCCAGTACCTGGCGAGCGACGCCGATCTGGCTTTCCCAGATGTCCTCGGGGTTGTGCTCGACCCAGCCTGGCTTCGGATAGTGCTGCCGATACTCACGCGCCGCACTGGCGACCGGCTGGCCCTCCTGGTCGAAGAGGATCGCACGCGAGCTGGTTGTACCTTGATCGAGCGCCAGGACGTAACGACCTGCCATCGCGGTTTCCTATCCGTAGTCCTGCCAGACCGGCTGACCGTGCCCGGTATATGACAATGTGGCACGAACCCGCCCACCATACATCACGGTGATAGTGACCTTCGACACGCTCGGATAGTGCGCCTGAAGCTTGGCGAAGGTGCTCTGGATAAATGCCTCGCGCGTTGGAGCGTAACCATACACCCACGCTGTATCCAGCGCGTTCATTACCAGCGTGGCCTGGCCAACCTGGCTGAGGAACGTACGGTTGGCGCCGGTATTGACGTCCGCGCTGCAGCCGGTCGTAGGCGAGATCGTCAGCTGCATGTCGAATTTGTAGTTCTGGCTCGTGGCGTAATCAATCAGCGCCAGATCCTCGTTCGCGGCATCAAAACAGTTCCCGGCGAATTGGTCGTAGCCCGAAGACAGCACCTGCGGAATCGGCGTCGACTCCGCGGTGGCCGTGGCGACAGGCGTCTTGACCGCGGTGCTAATAAGTGAAAGGTTCGACTTGCAGCCGCTCAATGTCAGCATCACGAGCGGAATCAGCGGAGCCAAAAGCCGGGCACGCCAAGGCGCGCCCAACGAGAATTTGGTCATCATATCCACGAGTGTCTCATAAGCTCCGCCTCAGTGCCATGCAATTATAATGATTCCGGCCATTCGAGAAGTAGGGCGGCGGCTCGTTCGCCCGCCGCGATGTCCGCACTTCCCTCGGGCACGATCACCAACGCGTTGGCAACCACGGTCGAGCTCAAGAGATGCGACTCCTGGGCGCCCGTGGTGCTCGCATGCCACCCGTCCTGCTCCCAGCGCGCGAATGCCCGCGCGAAGTGTCGCCGCGTATTGGCACTGGGAACGCGGTCGTCCATGACCACGGGGATTGGCTGCCGGTAGCGCAGGCGATGGCCCGCCATTTTCCGGAGAACAGGGCGAGCAAAGAGCTCAAACGTGACGAACGCGGAGACGGGGTTTCCGGGCAGACCAAGGAATGGGATGCCGTCGATCCGGCCAAACGCCACGGGTTTTCCCGGCCGCATATTCACGCGCCAAAAATCGACACTACCCCGCTCGGTCAGCACCTGCTTGACGACGTCGAAGTCACCGACCGAGACGCCACCTGAGCTGACGTACAGATCCGCGCCGCGTCCCGCATCGAGCGCCGCGTGCACAGCCTCTCGCGTATCACGCGCGATGCCGAGCATTTGTGGCGAGGCGCCCGCGCGCAGTACCTGGCTAGCCAACATTGCCGCGTTGCTGTTCCGTATCTGGCCGGGACCCGGCACTTTGCCGATGTCGACCAGCTCGTCGCCCGTGGAAAGGATCGCGACAATGGGCTTCCGGTGGACCGGCACGCGCGCGTAGCCAAGCGACGCGAGCAAGCCAAGCTCGCCTGGCCGCAGCAGGGCGCCCGCCTGAAGCACGCGCTGGCCACGCCGCACATCCTCGCCCGCGTAGCGGACGCTATCGCCGCCGGATACGGCCGCCAGCAAATCAACTGCGTCTTCCAGGGGGCGAGTTTGCTCGATGGGGATCACGGCGTCGGCACCAGGCGGCAGCGGGGCGCCGGTCATGATACGGACGGCAGTACCGGGCGACAGCGGCGTTGTTCCCGGATCGCCTGCCGCTATGTATCCGACCACAGGCAGCCGGCGTGGCGAATCCGCCGAAGCTCCGGCAGTGTCGGCCGCCAGCACCGCAAAGCCATCCATCGCCGAGTTGGTGAACGGCGGCAAATCGAGATCCGCGTGCGCGTCGTGCCCAAGCACGCGATCGAGCGCCTCGAGAATTGGCGCCTCTTCGAGAGCGAGTATCGGAATGGCCGCGAGTAGTTGTTCTTGAGCTTCGTCAA
>JAQBPC010000358.1 GCA_028287725.1 Chloroflexota bacterium
CCGCGTAGCACCAGCTCACCGACCCGACCCCTGACCGACTGTCCCGCGTCGTCGACCACATCGGCGTCCATGCCAGGAATCGGCCCGGCAAAGCTACATGGCTTGATCGGGGTGATCGTGGTGCAGCCGACGATACCGCCGGAGATCTCTGTTCCGCCCGAGTAGTTGATGATCGGCAAGCGCCGGCCGCCAGCCACCTCGAAGAGCCACAGCCACGCCTCCGCATCCCATGGCTCTCCTGAAGAGCCAAACGCGCGCAGGCTGGACAGATCGTGGCCCTGGACGGGCGCGCTGCCATGCACTTTGAGCCCGCGCACCAATGTCGGGGCGATGCCCAGGACCGTCACGCCGTGCCGCGCCGCGAGCGCCCAGATGCGGTCCGGCCCGGGGAAGTCAGGGGCACCGTCGTAGATCATCAACGTCGCCCCGAGGATCAGCGCGCCGCTGATCGCCCACGGCGCCATCATCCACCCGATATCGGAGTACCAGAACAGGGTGTCGTCGGCTTGCAGGTCGAACGAGTGCGCCAGATCCTGGGCGCCCTTGATCGGAAAGCCGCCATGCACATGGACGATCCCCTTCGGCTTGCCCGTGGTTCCAGAGGTGTAGATGATCATGTAGGGGTCCTCGGGATCGGTGCGCTCAGTCTCGAAGTAGTCCGACTGTCCAGCGACTGCTTCGTCCCGCCAGTGGTCGCGCCCAGGCTGCCACGGCACCTCGCCGCCAACACGCCGCACAACCACCACGTGCTGGACGGACGGCGCAGCGTTCGCTGCCTCGTCGGCGACGCGCTTCATCTCGATGACGCGCCCTCGCCGGAAAAAGCCGTCCGCCGTAACCAGTACCTTCGCCGAGCAGTCCCTTAAGCGTGCCGCTACCGCGGGCGCGCCATAGCCCGAGAAGATAGGTGTATAGACCGCGCCAATCTTCGCGCAGGCCAGGATGGCGACTACCGCCTCTGGGATCATCGGCAGGAAGATGCCGACGCGATCGCCCTTGGCAATGCCCAGCTCGCGCAGGGCATGAGCGAGGCGATTGGAGGCACTATACAGCTCGCCGTAGGTCAGCGTGCGCGTCGTGCCTTCCTCTCCCTCCCAGCGGACGGCGATGCGCTGCGCCGCGACGTTGCGCTGCCGCTTGTCGATGGCGTCGTGCACGTAGTTGTACAACCCGCCAACCCACCAGCGGGCCCACGGCAGGCCGCGAGAGAGGTCCAGTGTCGTGGTGTAGGGACGGTAAAATTGGATGTCGAGATCGAGCAACGCGGCATCCCAGAAGCGCGCCGGCTCCGCCACCGACCACGAAAGCAGACCGTCATAGGAACTGACACCGACTCTCTCCATGAACCGTAAGAGACGGCTGCGATCGAGGTGTTCTTGCGCCGGATACCAGGCTACCCCAGGTACGGCGCTTCGCGAGGACGGAAAGTCGACCGGCGTGGTCATGGGGCAACGCTCCCTGCCGTCATCGGTTGACCCATCGCGGCTGCCGCTTCTCCAGGAAGGCGCACATCCCCTCCTGCGCATCTTCCGCCAGGGCGTTTGCCGACATGACTTCCCTGGCGTAACCGTACGCCAGCTGCTGCGGCATCTCGATCTGCTGATAGAAGGCCTGCTTCCCGACGCCGATCACAAACGCGCTGCCTGCGGCTATCTGTTCCGCCAACGCCAGAGTTTGCGCCGCCAGATCCTCCGGGGCTGCCAGGCGGTTGACGAGCCCGTTGTCCAGCGCCTCCTGCGCCGAGATAAACTCGCCGGTCAGCAGCATCTCCAGTGCCTTCTTGCGACCGATCGCACGGCTCAAAGCTACCATCGGGGTGGAGCAGAACAGCCCGATCTTTACTCCTGGCGTGGCAAAACGCGCGTTGGTCGCGGCGACCGCGAGATCGCAACTGGCCACGAGCTGACAACCCGCCGCCGTAGCCACACCCTGCACCTGAGCGATCACCGGTTGAGGGATGGACTGGATCGTCTCCATCAACTCAGTGCAGATCTCGAAGAGGTCGCGATAGAACGAGGCCTCTCTGCCGATCATCTCATTCAGGTCGTGGCCGGAGCAGAATACCGACCCACTCCCGCGCAGGATCACCACCGCTGCCTGGCGGGCACGACCAATCGCCTTCAAACAGTCAATCAGCTCCCCCAGATGCTCATAGGAGAGCGCATTGCGCCGCTCCGGCCGGTTCATGGTGACAATGGCCACGGCGCGCTCTTGCTCGACGAGGATGTTGCGGTAGGTCAGCGTGTCCACCATTGTTCGGTCCCCTCTGTGCTAGGTACGTAGCCGATGTAATCTGGCCATAAGCGGCCTGAAGGCCGCAGCTTGGCGAGAACTGTGAGAACCACCCGCTTTGCGGGTACCCGGCCGTGAACGGCGTGGTTTCCAGATCTCATTGGCCACCAACTTAGTGGCATCGCCCGTCATTGCGTATAGTGAACATACCGCACACCCGCGTGCCGCGCCCGCGCTGCCGCGGGCGCGCTCATCTTGCATGATATGCCCTGGCCGCACATTGCGCAGCCTCAGCGGTGCAGGTGGCCGAACACGCCTCCCGGCTTGAGCGGGCCATAGGCGTAAACGGCGACCATGCGCTCGTGGACAACCAGCGAATGCTCGTCGCCCTGCCTGGTGAGGACCATGTCGCCGGGCCCGATCTCGTAGGTATCGCCTTCGGTTATGCACGTCCCACGACCGCTAACAATGAACCAATACTCGTTTGCATCGTGATAGTGCGGCTCGACCGTATCGCCTACTTCAAGCGTATTGACGCCATGGTGGATGATGTCACTCCATCCTGGGATCGGGCTCTTCCCCTGTGTCTTGGCAATCGGCATGAATGGTATACCCCTCTTCGTATCCGGCTAGAGCTTTTTCTCGGCGGGCGTGAGCTTCGCCAGCAAGGGATTAATCGCGGTGGCGAGGTTCTGCGCGAACTGCTTGGGGGTGGCCTTGTTGAGCGAGAACAAGTCGACGTTGCGGGAGATAATCGGGTCAAGCTGGTTGTAGATCGGGGTATATGGGAAGCCGGTCCCATACTTAATCGAGTCGAGCCAAACCTGCTGCTCCGCGCCCTTCAGTGGATTGAACAATAGAGCGCGGTTCTTTTGCGCCGCGCGCTTGAGGATCGGAATACCCAGGTCCGACTGTTGCACCACCCAATCCTCGCCCTGCGGACCGACGATGGATGCGAGCAGCTCGACGGAAAGTTCCGGGTTCCGTACGCCCTTCGGCACGAACCAGGCGTCGATGTAGTAGCCGGTGGCAATTCTCTTGTGCCGCGGCAACGGCGCCACTCCCCACTCAAAGTTCTTGATGGACTTCAAGGTGACAAGCTGCCAGATGCCGTCGATATACATGCCGAGTCGACCGCTGACAAAGAGGCTGCCGGGATCCTTATAGGCCTGCGGGTTCGGCCACACTTCGTACTTATAAATCAAGTCGTGAATGAAGCTCAATGCCTCCTGAGCGGCAGGATCGACGAGCGCAACACGGTCGTGACCCGGACTGAGGAAGTCACTTCCGGCCTGCCAGATGAAATTGATCCACCAGCGTAGATCGGTAGCCGTGCTGAACCCGAATGTTTTGCCGGGTCCTTTGCCCTTGGTCAGCTTCTTGGCCACGTCCAGGAACTGGTCCCAGCTGTAGCCTTTTTCCCAATCGGTAGAGGGGAAGGGGATTCCGGCCTCGCGGAACAGTGTCTTGTTGTAGTAGAGAGCCATGGTGTAGATGCCGGTCGGGAAACCCCAAAGATGATTCCCGGCCTGATAGGCCTTGAACGGCGTGCTGAAGTAGTCATTAAGGCTAAGGCCCGCCTTGTGCGCCAGCGGAGTCAGGTCCTGGACGTAGTTGTTCGAAATCAGGAAGGGCGTGTAGATCGTGGCGTGCCGGATCAGGTCGGGCACGGAATTGGCGGCCAGCTCGGCGATCAGCTTCTGATTGAAGTTTTCCCAGGAGCCGGGCACCTCCTGAAATGTAGCCTGCGCGTTGGTGTGCGTCTTATTGAAGATGCCGGCCAGCCCGTTGTAGATTGGGATGTCGGCGGCCCCGCCGGCGGTGGTGAATTTTAATTGCGGCACGGCGCTGCTTGGGCGCGCGAATGCGGGGGTAGCGCCATGTACCAGCGGGAGCGCCGCGGCGCCGAGTGAGGCGGCCGCGGCAGTCTTGAGCGCGTCGCGGCGGGAGATCTTGTTCATTGGTAGTATGGTCCTCTCATCTTATTACTCGAGCCACCAAAAGCGGTGTCATCAGTCCGCGGGGCCGTTAGTCGTCGTCTAGCTAATCACCCCCTTTCCGGTTCAGCCTTTGAGGCCGCTCACCGCGATGCCTTCGATGAAGTAGCGCTGACCGATTGCGTATACGGCGATCATCGGGGCCATGGCGATGGTGCAGGCGGCCATCATCAGCCCCCACTGCTGGCCGTAATCGGCCAGATAGGAGTTGATCAGCATGGGCACGGTGAAGTTGTCCTGGCTGTTGAGGTAGATCAGCGGGGTGAGGAACTGATTCCAGTTGTAGAGGAAGATGAAGATACCCAGCGTGATCATGGCCGGACCGGCAAGCGGCAGAATGATGCGCGTGTAGATCGTCCAGGGGTTCGCGCCGTCGATGCGCGCCGCGTCCTCCAGCTCGGTGGGGATGGTAAGGAAGAACTGGCGCAGCAGGAAGATGCCGTACGGGTTCTGCAGGATTGGCGGCACGATCAGCGGCCAGTGCGTGTCGATCCAGCCGATCTGCTTGAACAGAATGTAGAGCGGGATCAGGTTTACTTCCTGCGGGATCATCAGCGCGGAGAGCACGGCGATGAACAGCACGTCCCGCCCCCGGAAGCGCAGCCTGGCGAACGCATAAGCCGCCATGGAGCAGGTCAGCAGGCCGCCGATTGTATCCAACATGGAGATCTTGAAGCTATTGAAGTAGGCGTGGCCCATGGGCAGGAGGCTCAAGGACTGTGGGTAGTTATCGGTGATGATCGGGTTTGGGATCCAGTCCGGCGGGTAGGTAATCACATCGGCCGGCGTCTTGAAAGAGCTGGAAACCATCCACACGAAGGGCACGAGGACCACGACACAGCAGGCCAACATCAGGATATGGAACAGCAGCCGCAGGCTCAACGAGCCGGCCAGCCTGCGGCTTGCAACCGCGGAGACAGTCCGGCGCGGCGTGAAGCCGCGAGTCCCGAGACGCTCACGCATCGACGTGTACCCAGCGCTGGAAGCGGAACTGCATCAAGGTGATGAGCAGAATAACGATGAACAGGCAGAGAGTCACCGCCGAAGCCTGCCCGAACTGGAAGAGACGGAAGGCCTGCTCGTAGATGTGGAACACGATCACGCGGGTGGCGTCGTCCGGCCCAGCCTGGCCGTGGGTCAAGATGAAGACCTGGTCGAATACCTGCAGCGAGGAGATCACGCTGGTGACGACCAGGAAGAAGGTGGTCGGCGAGAGCAACGGCAGCGTGACGTAACGGAATTGCGCCCAGCGACCGGCGCCATCGATCTGCGCCGCCTCGTAGAGCTGTGCCGGCACTCCCTGCAGCCCGGCTAGGAAGATCACCATGCTGTAGCCGAAGTTCCGCCACACGCTGACGATGATCGCCGCCGGCATTGCCCAACCGATATCCGCATACCAGCCTGGTCCCGTGATTCCGACGTTGTAGAGCAAGGCGTTTATCAGACCGGAGTCCGGGTTTAGCAGCCAGGTCCAAACCAGGGCCACCGCGACGGTGGGCGTGATCACCGGCATGAAGAAAATCGCCCGGTACCAGCCGCGAAAGGCCATCTTCCGGTTGAGCACCAGCGCCACCAGCAGGGCGAGAATCAGGCTAGCGGGAATGAAGACGGCAGTGTAATAGAGGGTGTTGGTCACGGACTTCCAGAAGATGGGGTCGGAGAACTCGTAGCTGAAGTTGCCGAACCCCACCCAGGTGAACGTGTGTATCAGGTCCCATTTGGCAAAGCTCAGGACCACAATGGCCACCATCGGCAGCACGGCGAAGGCCAGCAAACCAATGATCTGCGGCGCTATGAAGAAATATGCCCAGGCGGTTTCGCGTTTCACCGCCGGCCCCCGGACCTGTAATCCACCCAACCCGTCGGGCTCATTGGGTTCCGGCCTCGTGACCCACGTACGGCTCGCGATCCAGCTCGACTACGAGGCCCGTGTCCGAGGAGCGCTTGAGTCCGAACGCCATCGCCAGGGTTTGCAGGTTATCGCGCCCGTCACCACGTGGCCGCCGGCCTTCGCGCAGCGCCGCCGCGAACTCGGCCAGCGCGCCGGAAATGCCCGATCCCGGATCGGGAGGCGTGCCGAACGACTCGAGTAACTCGAACGCTCCCTGAGCGCGGCTCAGAT
>JAQBPC010000382.1 GCA_028287725.1 Chloroflexota bacterium
CTTGCGGACATAGCGGATATACTTGACCGGGTCCTCAGCGATGTGGATAGACGGTTACGGCAGCGAACGCCGTTACGGGCGGTCCCGCCAGCATCCTCAGTCGCATCAAACGGGGTAATGGCTTAACAGAAGCTACCCACATGGCCGGCCTGCTACACAGCAGGCCGGCCCACTTTTTTGACAGAGCATTTTTGCCGTAGATTCCCTTTCAGTATGATCCAGGTATCGACGCGAGCACGTGTCAACGGCCAGGGCAAAGGCATCAGCGGGCCAGGTGTCCCTTCTGTTCCATGCCATTATTCTAATATTTTGTGGTGCGTGCAAAAGTAGTAGCGAACCGAGAGCGGCTCGAAGATCGGCAGGCGACAAGGACGCTTTTAGCAACGTCGCGGCGTCGGATATCCGTGCGACGGCGTCGTGTTGCAGGGCATCTCTCAGTACTGTAAACTCCGTGCAGCAATGGGCATAGCCGGTCGGCTCATCCCGAATTGGTCTTATCACTCCGGAACATATTCTTCCGTCGAGATTTTAGGGGGATTCAGCATGGTCGCAGCCACGGGCCGACGTATCGTCCGAGCACTTGTGGGCGGTGTCTTACTTTGCAGTCTTGCCATACCTGCATCGTTCCACTCTGTCGCGCGGTCGCAGTCTGCTTCATCAGTCGTCGATTCTGGAATTCTTACACTTGCTAGCAGTGGCAGCGCAACTGACCTTGATCCGGCAAGTAACGAATTTGAGTATGCCGACACGGTTGAGCGCAACATTGACGAGACCCTCATACGGCTTGCCGGGCCGTCGCTCGGCAGTTACGAGCCCGACCTGGCGACGTCTTGGAGCTCAAATGCCGACAAATCGGTGTGGACATTTCGTTTACGACATGGCGTAAAGTTCCACACTGGCCGCTGCTGTCTGGCGGCGGATGATGTGAAATACTCCCTTAGCCGAAGCGTCGCGGCAAACCTTGCAGGCTCGTACATGCTGGGCCGGTTCCTTACAGCAAAGGATCCCTCGAGCCAGATAAAGGTAGTCGACCCCTACACTGTACAGTTCAATCTCGGGCAGCCCACTCCAGTATTCCCGGCCGCTATAGCACAAGACTATAACTCGTACATTCTTGACTCGAAACAGGTCAAGCAGCATGCGACAAAGAGCGATCCCTTTGCGCATAACTGGGTTAGCGCGCACGACGTAGGTACGGGTCCGTACACGATCCAAAGCTGGCAGCACGGCCAACAAATGACATTGGTCCGCTTCGCCGATTATTGGAACGGTTGGAACGGGAAACACTTCGGCAAGGTGATAATTAGCACGGTGCCTGACGCCGCCACACGACGCGAGGTCGTTGAGAAGGGCAAGGCTCTGCTCACGTTCGACCTCCTTCCGCAAGACGTCGACGCGCTCCGTGCGAACAACGCGGTGAAGATTAGCTCGCCATATGCCACGCAGATCTATTACGCCGCGATGACCGAGTATGGTCCGCTGGCCAGCCCACTTGCCCGCCAGGCTCTCTCCTATGCATTCCCGTATGATGCGCTCATCAAAGGGATATATCGGGGCCAGGCTAAGCGAGCGTATGGACCAATCCCAAGTGCGATCCTTGGCTATGACTCCAACATGTTCCACTATCAGACGGACGTGGCCAAGGCGCGTCAATTGCTGCAGCAAGCACATGTGCCACAGGGAACGACACTCACGTGTGCCTATGACACCGGGGCTTCCCCACCTGAGCCACAAATCTGTCTGTTGCTGCAGGCGTCGCTAGCGCCTTTAGGCATCACGGTTAAGGGAATGGGCCTGAGCACCGACGGACAGTCCAACCTCTACTACGGGAATGAGCCTCCGTCACGCAGGCCCAATATCGAGGTATACAGCTGGTGGCCTGACTACAATGATCCGTACAATGCTGCTCAAACACTCATTTCCTCAAGCCAGGCAGCACCCAACGGCAATAATCTCGGCCTCTTTAGAAACACGCGAGTAGACTCGCTGCTGAGCAGGATGAAGAACGCCGACACCAGTACGCTTGTGCCATTGGCAAAACAATTGCAGGACCTCACCGGGCGGCAGGATCCGCCCGCCATCTGGGCGGCGGAGCCCCAACAAACTGTGGTGATGGCCCGAAATCTCCAGGGATACGTTGCCAATCCTGTCGAGCTGCGAACGTTCTACTTCTACACTATGCATCTCTAACGGAGAGCCATGTTTCTTCCGCTGATTATGCGAAGGCTCGCCTTCCTGGTACTGGTACTGCTGGGCCTGGCGCTCATCACATTTTTCCTGTCACACGTAGTGCCCGCGGATCCCGCGCGACTCTATGCGGGACCTCGTGCCAGCGCCGCGGCAGTCGCGCAGATACGGCATCAATTCGGCCTCGACCTGCCGATCCCGGAACAATTTTTCAACTATGTGAAGAACCTCCTGGGCGGAGATTTCGGTTACTCGCTGACCACGCACCGGGCGGTCTCCGCCGACCTTGTCGATAAGATTCCGGCGACGATCGAGCTGACCTTGGTGGCAATATTTCTGGTGCTGCTCATCGGCATTCCGCTCGGCGTGCTCTCGGCGGTGAAGCCGGGATCAGTTATGGACCATGTGGGCCGGGCGGTGTCGATAACCGGCGTAGCGCTCCCTGCATTCTGGCTGGGTCTCATGGCGCAGCTGGTATTGTTCGACCAGCTCGGATGGCTGCCATCCGGCGGACGGCTCGATCCCGCGCTTACGCCACCGACGCATATTACGGGCCTCTATACGGTAGACAGCCTGCTCACCGGAAACCTTCCGATATTCGCGCAGAGTATCTATAACCTGATCCTGCCGGCGGCAGTCCTTGGCTTCGGTTCGCTGGCCGTTTTGACACGGCAAATACGGGCGAGCATGTTGGAGGTGCTGGCGCAAGACTACGTGCGAACAGCCAAGGCAAAGGGCCTTGTTCGATTACGGGTTATCGTGCGCCATGCGCTTCGCAATGCGCTTCTACCCGCAACCACGGTGATGGGCCTGCAAATCGGCAACTTGCTCGGCGGCGCGCTGCTTGTCGAGGAAGTTTTCGCCTGGCCCGGAATTGGCCGCTATGCTACCGATGCCACACTCACCTTTGATTACAATGCCGTAATGGGCGTGACCCTCATTGCAGCCTTTATCTATGTGTTGGTAAATCTGGCGA
>JAQBPC010000395.1 GCA_028287725.1 Chloroflexota bacterium
CAGCGCCGTGTGCGGCAAGGATGGAGCGGGCCTCTTCCGCGCGCTGCAGAGCCTCATCGAACCGGCTCAGTGCCATGCAAGCAAGCGTCCGGCCTATCTGCGTGCGCGCCCAGCCCATCTCATGCCCGTTGGCACGAAACAGATCCGACGCCTGATCGAACAGCGCGAGGGCTTCCTTGTATCGATCCTTGTCGCAAAGCGTAAATGCCTCGGCCATCTTCGCGAGCGCGATGATCGAGCCATCGCCGGCCAGCCGGCCCAGCTCCTCGATGGCCTCGGACCACGGGAGCGACGAATCGACATCCTGATAGCGCGCACGATCCGCTTCGACCTTCAGTCGTTCGGCCGTATCCCAGACAGCCCCTGCCGCTGCGGCCTCTTTCAGCAGCAGTCTCCGCTCCTCGGGATCCAGGGTCGCGGACAAGCGCGCAACCAATTGCTCGAGATCAGGACCCGGACCCCCCACCGTCATGCGATCCCTACTCCGTTATGGCCCTAAGCGGGGGTGTTGCCGATCTCGATGTTGTCGATCGCTATCAACCGGGCGGGGAAACGAAGCTCGAGGTTATACGAAGCAGGCTGCAGTCCGGCAATCGAGAAGTTGCCGAAAGCGTCGAGCTGTGCCGTGCCGACTTGGCCGGCGGCGCTGGTCATGCGGACCTCCGCACCGTCTTCGGGTGCCACCCCCGCGATGTCCACCAGCCCCAACAACGTCCAGGTGCGTGCCGTGCCGTACCCTTCGGACTGATCCGTCAGCGAGACGGTGACATCTTCGGCCTCGTAGGTTCTTGGCCCGGCGTCCATGGCGCCGCGGACGCCCGCCGGCGCCATGCCAGATGTCTGCACGGGCACGAGTCGCGCCAGAATCCGCCGAAGCAGCCCGGGCCCGGTTATCAGCTCGCGCAGCGGCTCGTCTCGCAGCTCCGTGGCCAGCAGTTTCATCTCGCTTGCGCAGTGCGGGCAGTCTGCCAGATGGGCGTATACCCGTAGTGCATGCTGCTGATCGAGGAAACCCAACGCGAGCTCGCCAAGTACCAGCGCGCCCGGACAGTCTGCCCGCGCCAGCTTGGAGCGCAGCTCACTATCCGCCATGGCGTAGCCGGCAACCGTCGCGGTACAAGTTGGGCAGCCGGCAACGTGGGTCGCAGCCGGTTCGGACCCTTGCCCAGTGGCCAGGGCGAACAGATCGTCCGCGCTCACCAAACCCCGCTCAACACACTTCATTGCGGCTTCCTCTGCTGACTGCCCTACTCATCGCTGCTACTACCATGAACGATCCATCGTCAAAGTTTTAGCGGATAAGTATCAACCCTGTAACAACTTCGAACGTCGTAATCGGTCGAGCGCGTTGCGCTTCAGCTGATACACGATGGCGACATCGGGAAACTCCGACGGGTGACGCGAACAAATCTCCCGAGGACTCAGTCCGATCACGTATGAAAGGTACAGGGCGCGCGATGCCCGGTCGTCGTTCAGCGTTGTCCTTATCTGCTCCCAAAGTCTGGCGCCATCAACTCGCTCGGCGACAGTTCCCTCGACATCTTCCTTCGCGGCCACTTCACTTGCGCTCTCCAGGGACTGTTGTTCCGCCACACGGTGCAGCGAACGCGCGTGATCGATTGCCGTGGTGTGAACACACATCTTGAGATAGTTGAGCACCGCCCCGAGCGAGGGAAAACGGTGAAACTTGTCGCGATCCAGGGCTCGCCAGAAACGCTCAAACGCCGCGGCCACGCCTTCATCGGGTTCCATCTTCGTGCCGAGCCAACGCCGGACGATCATGGCATATTGGGCGTAGATTGCAGACCAGGCCCGTTCGTCACGGTCCACGATCGCCCGTCTGAATAGCTCCATGCAAAATTTGTCGAGCGACGGCTCATCCCGCAGGTATCGTTCCGTCTGCTCCCTACATTGATCCGACAATTCCGATACCGAAAACGCCTCTAACATGAGTCGCTACGGTAGGCGCTTCCAACAGGCAGTTGCGGGTGACAGGTATAGACCACGACGCACGATAGCAACTAATCCCCCCAGGAATGGACCGCGTGCTCCAATCACGGTAGAGCCCGGCTCACTGCTAGTATGACTTTATGTCATCGGCGGATCAAGGTAGTACGTCGTCTCGAACGGCACAATCATGCGCGGGCACCTGCTCCAGGCGCTCGGGAGAACTGGGCTCTCCGGCGGCACGGTGTCGTGCAAGCTCCCGGGTGAGCCGCCGTACCTCGTCGACCAGGCGATCATTCTCGGCCAGAATCGGCCCCAGTGCACTGAGCGAGACGGGGTGTTCTCCAAGTTGCCGGAGTTGCCGGCGCAACAAGCGGTTTTCTGCTCGAAGCTGGGCAATCTCCTCGTTTGGGCGCAATGACGCCGTCTCCTTCATGCACCACCAACTCCCCGACATGCTTCCGACATTCATCATGGCCTGGTCCTCCCGGCATGTATATCGCGACACAGAGCTGAAGTAATCGTCTGCACCTAACTAAACGCGCGCCACGGAGAAATTCGTGCATCACGATGGCGAGAGTTGAGTAATACCGGACTCGACTAACATACAAACCGCGCCTATGCGACAATCACAGCCGAGGGAGTACTATGCCAAAATACGAATATGAGCATGTGTATATCCAAAACATCGCCGGCCAGGAGCAGCCGGACGCGATTCCCATGGATGTCAGGGCGGGCCTTAATGCCTGGGGCGCCGATGGATGGGAGATCGTACACATGGAAGCCGTTTGGGTCTGGCAAACCGGCGAAGAAGGCACCCACTGGCCTGAAACGCTGCGGGGTTACCACGTCACCTTCAAGCGCGTGCTCAACGGCGATCGGCTGACCGCCATCGCTACCGCCGAGGCTGAGGTGCCGATGGAAATGGACCGGCCGGCTATGCCATCGTGACGCCACGTTTTGCAACCCAACGTCGAATAACCCGGAGCCGCCGTGCCGCGGCCCATGGCCCAGCGCCCTGGTTGGTCCGGCTCACAATCCTTCTGGCCGCACTCTGCACCCTGGCCGGAGCCGCCCCGGCACGCGCAACCAGTGACGCTGCTGTCCACGCGCTGGGGCCCACGACAATGTGGGCCCGCTACTGGGAAGTACACGTTCGTGCCACCCCCGGCGGCTCGATCCTTACCGCGATCGATCTCGACCAGGAAGTGCGCGTGACCGGAGAAACAACCGGTGCCGACGGCATGCGCTGGTATCGAGTCCGCCTGTGGAATGCACTCGATGGATGGATTCAAGGCCAACTGCTGGCCCCTGCCCCCCTGCCGCGTCCCTTCGTGTCTGGGGAATCGGTTTCCCCTAGCCCTGTTGGGCCGCATGCGCCAATGCCGCTGCGCGTGGAGGCAGTGGTCGTCACTGCCGTGTCGCTCCGTAACGGTCCGAATCTCACTGCACCAGTTCAGCGTATTGTTCCTACCGGCACCGCACTGACGATCAACCACTGGGCCACGGATCGAATGGGTCGTGCCTGGTATGGCGTGACGAGCCCAGGCAGCGGCTGGATCGATGCCGACCATGTCAACCTCCTCCCGGCCGCTCACCCGGCAGACATGACGCCGATGCACGGCCTTGGCATGTGGTGCACGCCGCCGGTGCTCAAAACCGCCCCGCCGGAGGTGATTGTCGCCGCGGCGCGGAAGAACCATGTTACCCACCTGTATGTGGAAGTCGGGGGCGGCAAGGGCGGATTCTACGGGCAGCATTCCCTCGATGTTCTGCTCCCCGTGGCGCATCGCGCGCACATCGCCGTGCTAGCCTGGGTCTATCCCTATCTCGATGATCTGCCTCGCGACGTCGCCGTTTCCCTGGCTGCCGCACGTTATGTCACGCCGACCGGCGAGCGACCGGACGGGCTTGCCGCTGATGTGGAGCAAAACATGCAGGAGCCCTACGTGCGCGCCTATAGTCAGATCCTCCGGGCGCATCTTGGACCACACGCATTGATGGCTATTGCCACCTATCCACCGCAAGCGTTCTGGGGCCGCACGTATCCGTTCCGTACTGTTGCTCGCAGCTGGGACGTGATCGTGCCGATGGATTACTGGCATGTGGCCCGGCATCGCTACAGCGAAACGCAGGCCTATAAGTACGTGGCGGCCAGCATCAGCGGTATCCGGAAAGCCACCAAAGATCCCGCAATACCAATCGAGGTGCTTGGCCAGATGTTCGACGTCTACGGTGATGGACAGCACAGCCCGACGGCCGCGGAGGTGCGTGGCGCCATACGCGCGGCGCGGGACGGCAACGCTCTGGGTATCAGCTTCTTCGAGTGGAACCACGCCACGCCTGGCGAGTGGGATGCAATGAGCCACGGCATGTAGAGCCCCGGCCGCGAGTGCTTGCGGGAGGCATGCAACCAAGCGGGAGAGGTCCCACGAGACCGGCGAGAACGGACGCGGACTCGAGCAAATCGCCTTGCACGGTCGCGTCCGTTCGTCCCGCCTGAAAGCTGGTAGTGCGGGCCATCATAGCCCAATGGCGCCTAACGGATGGTCACCTTCTGACCCAGCACAATCCGGCCGCCGCGCACCACACGGGCCAGCGCGCCCTGTTCGCCGTCCTTCATCGCCTCGCGCAGACCCGGCGCAATCAAATCCATCGCCTCGCAGGGGTCACGCTTGATCGTGAGCTGCAGGACCACCGCATCGTCGCCCTCGCCGAAAACCACCTCGCGGCCGAGGAGATCGGGCAGCTGAATATCGCCGTCGAGCAGGATCTGCGACTTGACGAACTCCAGCGGAAATGGCCCGAACTGCCTGAAGTGTCGTTCAAGCGTACCCTCGTCGATCAGGCTCACCTGGCGTTTGTTCTCGCTGCCATTGCGACGA
>JAQBPC010000397.1 GCA_028287725.1 Chloroflexota bacterium
ATCTTACGATGATCGCTGAGCGCCTGAGTTCGCTTCCGCTGCTCGATGTCATAAATGCGGGCACGTAAAACGGCCATTGCCTTTGCCTTATTTTTGAGCTGCGACTTTTCTTCCTGGCATGTTACGACCATACCGGTAGGAACATGGGTGATTCGCACCGCAGAGTCGGTCGTATTCACGCTTTGGCCGCCATGTCCTGTCGAGCGGTACACATCGATCCTCAGGTCAGATTCGTTGATCTGAACGTCGACGTCTTCCACCTCGGGCAAGACTGCAACCGTCGCCATTGATGTATGCAAGCGGCCGCCAGACTCAGTGACTGGAACGCGCTGTACGCGATGGCCACCGCTCTCATACTTCAGCCTGCTGTACGCACCCTTGCCCGAAATCTCGAATATGGCTTCCTTTGTGCCATTCGAGCCACTTTCGGCAAGGCTGACTACGTCGACAGCCCAGCCCTGGCGCTCAGCATAGCGGTTGTACATGCGGAAAAGCTCAGATGCGAAGAGTGCGGCCTCGTCGCCCCCTGTGCCCGCGCGAACCTCGATAATGACGTTCTTGTCGTCGTTCGGGTCCTTAGGCAGCAACATTTGGCGCGCAGTCTCGAGGCGTTCAGACCGCGAGTTCCGTAATCGCCGAAGCTCCGCCCGCGCATCCTCGAGATCTGGACCTTCAAGGCCGGACTCAACCATTTCAGAATAGAGAGCCAGATCGCCGTCGATTTGCGTCAGCTCGTCTTGAATCTCGGCAAGACCCGTAAGATCGGCCTGTTCTCGTCCAAGTGTGCTGAGCAACTCTGTATTGGAGAAAACCTGAGGATCAGACAATCTTTCGGTAAGTTCGTCGTACCGCCTCTTTATGTCTATTAAGCGGTCTGCAATTGTATTTTCGGTCATATTTTAGTGCTGACTACTACGCTCATCCATCGCCATGGCGCCACGCAACGCGCTGAGCGCAACCTCGACCTGGTCGTCGCTTGGCTGGCGCGTGGTGAGGCGCTGCAAGAGCATGCCAGGCGTATTGAGCAATTTCACCAATTTTGAATCCAGATGCCGCGCGTTGAACTGTAATACTTCGTAGCTCAGTCCGGCGATTACCGGAATTAGTGCCACTCTGGTTCCTATGCGACCGAGTGGCGTGCGATTGCCCACGGCGGCATAGACAAGAGTTGACGAGAGCATTGACTGCAGCAAAAATGCCGTACCGCACCGTGGATGAGCGGTGTCGAATTGCTGCACGTCAGCTGGTGTAAGCTCCGCCCCGGCCTCTAAGGCGCTGATTGATTTGTGTTCGGCACCATGGTAGGCAAATACGCGCTGAACATCTTTCAAACGTCCAACGATGGTGAGATAGCCTAGCAAAACGCCAATACGAACACCGCCTTCAGTCAAATGAGCACGAATGCCCGAGGGCGGCGCGGGCGCCTTACGACGACCCTTGCCGAGTTGTTTTGCCAGTACACTTGGCAGAACGGCAAAGAGTGCGGCAGCAACCGTCGCCGCACCGAGGGATGCCCGCTTGCCCATCGGACTGACCGATTCACCGGTGCCTCCCGCGGCAATATCGGCGGAGAACATAAGCATCTGTGTGCCTAATGACACCGTGTCCCCGAGCGCGACTACGCCGCGCACCACCGGAATTTTGCCAATTAGCTTCCTTTTGCCGGCGTCAAGTGGGAGTTCACGTGTGACGACGTGTCCGTCAGGGGCACGTACGGCGGCAAAGACCCCGGAGCGCCCACGAATGAGCACACCCTCTATGAGCGCTTGACCACCATAATGCGTCTTCATTGTTTCCTCCCATTTGCAGGGCATTCCATTTGCCGGGCACTTTGGTACCGATGGAGAAATACAGAGGCGAGAGATACATCGGAACGCATACTTGCATCCCATGTATCTCTCGCCAATTGGAGCGGTATGTTAGCCGCCCCATTCAAACCGTGCTACTTCTCAGCGGTGTCCGCGGTCTGCTCTGGCGTAGTGCCGTCCACACGTCGCTGACGCCTGAGGAAGCGCTCGACCTGGCCACCGGTGTCAATAATGCGCTGCTGTCCCGTGTAGAACGGGTGGCATTGTGAGCATACGTCGACGCGAAGCGTCTGACGTGTTGAGCCGGTTTCGAACGTGGTACCGCAGGCGCAAGTAACCTTCGCATCGTGATAATAGGTCGGGTGTATGCCGTCTCTCACTGGGTTCTGTCCAATCTGTGTATTCTGGCATGCTCCATGCCAGGTCCCACATACGTGGTAACTGTGGCCGATCGCCTTACTGTGCTACTGGAGTGCTCACCTGAGCCCGAAGCTTCCTGACTTCTCGGATCAAGCGCGGCACCGTGCGAATCACGGTAAGTAGGATAGTCAGAGTGATCGCTCGCTCAAGTCCTGATTTTGCTTGCTTCTGCTTGCCCACTTGTTGGGCAACAGGAACCACTGCATCAAGTACTATGCTAATGATTCCGAGCAGTGCTGCAAGGATATTCAAATATTTCACGAGCGACGAGCTTGGGTATTGAATCTCGCCCTCACTCTTCCCGGCCACTGCCTCCACTCCTTACTACGGAAAACTGCCAAGATTGGATCCATTACAATCCCACCTGCGGCATTTTGAGTATAGGGTACTGAAAGACTATCGGCCAATCGGGGATAAGACTTATGGACAGGATGCGACCGTGACCGATCAATTGGTGGTGCTTGGCGTCACCGGCAGCATAGCGGCGTACAAGGCGCTCGATGTCGCGAGCGCATTGGTTCAACGTGGAGTAACCGTTCGGGTCGTTATGACGAGTAGCGCAACGCGGTTTGTCGCTCCGCTGTCCTTTGAGAGCGTAACACACCATCCTGTACTCCAAGACTTGTGGTCCGAACAACCGGACATGGACATATCACATATTCGTCTCGCTCAGGCGGCAACCGTGCTTGCGGTTGTGCCTGCAACTGCCAATTCCATTGCTGGACTTGCCCTTGGACTGGCGGGCGATGCACTTGGAGCCACGGCACTCGCGAGTCGGGCGCCCCTTGTCTTGGCGCCCGCCATGAATTCGTCGATGTGGTCACATCCCGCAACCCAGCAACATGTGGAGATACTCCGGCAACGCGGTGCAACTTTTATCGGGCCTGGTACCGGCTATCTGGCGGAAGGCACAACCGGTGTGGGGCGACTCGCCGATCCTGCGGAAATTGTGAATGCGATTCTTGGCCGTCTCAACTCCGCGCAAAGCCTTGCCGGCCAACACATCGTGGTAACCGCCGGCCCAACGTATGAAGCGATCGACCCCGTTCGATATATTGGCAATCGCAGCTCAGGAAAGATGGGCTTTGCCGTAGCCGAAGCCGCGGCGAGTCGCGGCGCCACGGTGACCCTCATTAGCGGGCCGACCAAGCTCGCGGCACCAGATGGCGTTGAAATGCACC
>JAQBPC010000405.1 GCA_028287725.1 Chloroflexota bacterium
TCAAGACGATCGACAAGCGGCGGCTCAAGCTTCACCTGCCCATGCCTCTGATGAGAGCGGCCACCGCAACCATGCAAATGGTGTTGCCGAATCCGCCGGCCACGACGGCGACCCTCGAGCTGTTCACCGCGGGACTGGACAATATCACGGCCCTCGACGCGGTTCCAGCCAGGTTTGGCTTCCAGCCCAAGTCATTGGAGGCCGAGCTCCAGGAGCACGGAATCTAGCGGCAACCAAAGCTTGCAACGCTACAGTCGCACGGTTTCCGCGGCTATGCGCCTCTATCGCCCGCTTCCGTGGCAAAGAGTTCCAACCAAAATCGTAGGCGAGATAGGTCGTTCGTATGACGCGCCGGATCGCAAGCTGATGTTCACTGAGAAGAGACGCGGAACTTGTGAGGCGAAAGCGAGCGGCGCGAATGAAGAAAAAGAGAACAATGCACCAGGCCGATGCGGAGTTCAGCACGGCGGGTTTTTCGGATAGCGAGTTGCATGTTTTTCAAATCATGCACGACCGGTACCTTGAGGACCGTGAGCTGTATGGCACCGTCGAGCGAGCGCGTCTGCATTTCGTGCGCTGGCTCTACCAACAAGGCCGCATTGAACCATAGTCCGGCGGCGACGTCCGTCCACTACGGTTAGACCAGCATGCGGAGCAGCGGTTCGGCACGTGCACGGCTCTCCCGCCTGGCTGCGCAGGATCGACCCGAGCTTGCCGACACCTGGATTGACGATATGCCATGTCGCGTCCGCCTGGACGGCACCGACGGTACCTTCCTCAGGTCGCCAGCGCCTCCAGGTTCACCACGATCGCTTCCTGGGTGCTGCGCGCAACCACCAAAACCGCTTCGACGTCGGGCGACGGGTTTGTCTCGATGTGCGGCACGAATGGCGGGACGAAGACATAGTCGCCCGGGTGCGTCTCCAGACGCACTTCCTGCTCGCCATCGTGATACACAAACACCGGATCGCCTGACACCACATAAATCCCGGTCTCAGAATGACCATGGTGATGCGGGCCCGAATTGGTGTTCGGCGGCGTGTGCGCCTCGCCCATCCAAATCGTCTGGGCGCCGACGGTAGCGCCTGAAATCGCGGCGAAGCGCTGCATCCCAGAGGTTTGAGCGGTCTCACTAGTGGTCGATCCGGCGGGAATACGATGTAACTTTGCCTGACTTTCGCTCACGTCGGCGATTCTCCTTGCCACGTCTCCGTTATTCGTGCCCCGGCGCGTCGCACGATCGATATGCGCTTCTCGCTGGAGAGCTAGCGTACCATAAAGCTGGCAGTCCAGCCGGGAACATCGGGCCGCTTCGCCATGCTGCGCCATCCCGCGTCGGTCATACGCTCGCTCATGGGATGGTGGAATTCATAGTACGAGTAGACTCCACCTCGAGCAAGCCGGCGTTTCCCGTTGACGATAACGATGGCGAAGACCGGCAGCACATCGCCGAAGCCGACTTCCAGCACCTGGCCGCCAGACGGCGCGGTAAAGACGTCCGCAATGCCAGCCAGGTGCTTGTCGTACATATGACTTCACGCGGTTCCCATGCTCGGTATGATCATGAGGTAACGTTCAAGCCGGAGGTGTTGATGAGCGATCAGGGTGACCAGCTCGGGCAGGCCGAATCGGACTTGGAACGCCCGCTGGTGGGCGTGATCATGGGTAGCAAATCTGACTGGGAAACTATGATCCACGCCACAACAACGTTGGCCGAGCTGGGCGTTCGCTTCGAAGCCAGAATCGTGAGCGCGCATCGCACGCCGGATCTGTTGTTTGCCTACGCCGGGGAAGCCGAAGGCAGGGGTATCGAAGTGATCATCGCGGGGGCAGGCGGAGCGGCACATTTGCCGGGGATGGCCGCCGCCAAAACCGTGCTGCCTGTACTGGGCGTGCCGGTGCAAAGCAAGGCCCTGAACGGCCTCGATTCCTTGCTGTCCATTGTGCAGATGCCCGCTGGAGTGCCGGTAGGCACCCTGGCAATTGGGCGCGCCGGCGCCGTCAATGCCGCACTGCTGGCCGCCGCGATGCTCGGCGGCCGCTACCCCGCTATTCGCGAGGCGCTGCGCCGGTACCGCCAGGCGCAAACCGATCGCGTGCTACAGGACTCGCTGTGACTGTGCTCGGCCCGGGTAGCACCATCGGCATGCTGGGGGGCGGCCAGCTCGGCCGCATGACAACTATCGCCGCGCGTCAGATGGGCTACAGGGTAGTGACGCTGGACCCGACGCCGGGCAGCCCCGCAGCGCAAGTAGCAGACGAGCAGATTGTAGGACGCTACGATGATCCTCAGGCCGTGGCGGCCGTGGCGGCAAAGTCTGACGTGGTGACGTTGGAGTTCGAAAACCTCTCCGCGAAGATGGTCGAACGCCTTGAGACGCTGCTGCCAGTGCGGCCGGGCGGGCGTGTCCTGCGGATCGCGCAAAACCGGCTGCTGGAAAAGGCCTTTCTTCGGGATGTCGGCGTGCCGGTAGCACCTTTTGCACCCGTGCATGATAAGCACGCGCTGGCAGAGGCGCTCCAGCAGGTTGGTCTACCCGCCGTGCTCAAGACCGCTACGATGGGGTACGACGGGAAGGGACAATACGTCGTCAGGACCGCCGAAGAAGCCCAGGCAGCCTACGCGGCATTGCGTGTGGACTGTATCCTCGAACGTCTCGTGCCCTTTGAACGGGAGCTCAGCGTGATCGTGGCGCGCGACGTGATGGGGCGCATAGCCACCTATGAGCCGGCAGAAAATGTGCATGCCGCCGGCATCCTCGATACGTCCATGACACCGGCGCGGATTGGGCAGGATGTTGCGCAAGCTGCCCGCGAGATTGGCGCTCGTGTGGCAGAATCGCTGGAGCTGGTCGGCGTGCTCGCCGTGGAGCTGTTCCTGACTGCCGGCGGTGCATTGCTGGCAAACGAGATTGCGCCGCGTCCCCACAACTCCGGCCATTGGTCCATCGAGGCGTCCATGACCAGCCAGTTCGAACATCAAGCCCGGGTCACGATTGGCGGTCCTGTGGGGCCAACGGATTTGCTACGGCCTGCCGCGACCGCGAACCTGATGGGCGACCTATGGGCGGCGGAAGAGCCCCAATGGGATCGGCTGTTGGCCATGCCGGACGTCAAGCTGCACTTGTATGGGAAGGCAGAGCCGCGTCCCGGCCGCAAGATGGGCCATCTAACGGCACTTGCCGCCAGCCCCGTAGCGGCCCGCGAGCGCGTGCTTGCGGCGCGGGCGGCACTGGAAGGCAGGGACTGAGCGTAGTCCGAGTCCCTGTTTACGCAGGCGCCGCGCAGATCAGCTCTACTTCATTCCCGTCCGGATCGTCCAGGTACATGGTGCGTGACGGCAGGACCGGGTGCCGGCCGCTTCGCAAGCTATAGCCGAGCGCGGTAAGACGAGCCGCTTCGCTGTCGAAGTCTTCCGGGGCAAGCTCGAGCGCCAGGTGATGGAGCGTGCGCGGCTGCGTGAACTCGGGCGTACCTGGCGAAAGGGGTACCAGCACCACCATTTGTGGAATTGGCGCATCGCCGGTACTCGCGGCCAGGAATACAGGCTTGACCTCGGGGCCCGCTTCCATGCGCCGCAATCCTAACACGTCGCGGTAGAAGGCCAGCGAACGTTCCTGGTCATGCACGGCAAGCACGATTTCCGCGACACCGCGTACTGCACCCATCTCAGCGCCCTTTCCATTGGTCCCAGCGTGAGAGGCAGTCCCGGTTACGGTCTCGCGCATCCGGGACTGCCGTGCCGATACTTATTTGCTTTGCTTCGCGCCCACCGCGACTTTTGCCGGCGCTTCGTCAAGCCCAAACGCCTTGGTGGCCGCGTTCATGATCGTGCCGGCAATCGCCAGCGACGAAGTTGCGGCGGGCGATGGCGCGTTTCGCACGTGGATAATGTTCTTCGAGTTGAGAATCGAGAAGTCGTCGACGAGCGAGCCGTCGGCGGCCAACGCCTGCGCGCGGACTCCTGACGGACCAAAGTACACGTCGTCGCCGGTGATCTCGGGGATATACGCCTGCATGGCGGCAACAAATGCCGCCTTGCTATAGTCCCGATACATCTCCGCCATGCCCATCTTCCAGTACTTGGCAGCCATGGCACGGAAGCCACTATAACTCAGTGACTCATAAAGATCCTTGGGGTTCATCTCCCAACGGCTGTAGCCCTCGCGCTTGAACGCAAGCACAGCATTGGGCCCTGCCCATACCTCACCATCCATGCGGATAGTGAAGTGAACACCCAGAAATGGGAAGGCGGGATCCGGCACCGGGTAGATGAGCGATTTGCAGAGATACGCTTTCTCCGGCTTGAGTGTGTAATAGTCGCCGCGGAAGGGGACGATGCGCAGATCATCCGGAGCGCCGGTCTTCCTGGCGATGCGGTCGGATTGCAGGCCCGCGCAGGTAATCAGATACTTGGCGCTTACCTCGCCAACCGGTGTTTCGAGGATCACCGTGTTGCCTTTGATGATGTTGGTCACCTCATGACCGGTGCGGATCTCGCCGCCCATCTCCATCACCTTTTGCGCGTAGACCTCGGCGACCCGCACATAATCGATCACGCCAGTGTTTGGCGAGTAAATCGCTTTGATGCCTGTGGTATGTGGCTCCAGCTCCTTGATCCGCTCCGGCCCGATCATCTCGAGGCCCGGCACGCCATTCGCGGTACCGCGCTGGAGCAGGTCGTTTAAGCGCGGCAGCTCGCTCTCGTCGAGGGCAACAATCACCTTGCCACACATGTTGTAGGCAATGCCGTTGTCGTCGCAGAACTGGATTAGCTCGGCCTTTCCCGCGACGCACAAGCGAGCCTTGAGCGAGCCCGGCTTGTAATAGATGCCGGAATGAAGCACGCCGCTGTTATGGCCGGACTGATGCATGGCGATGCGGTCCTCTTTTTCGAGGACTACAAGCTTCAGCTGCGGATATTTGGTGAGCAATTTCATGGCGGTAGCCAGGCCGACGATGCCGCCGCCGACGATCGCCACGTCGTACTGTTGCATGGACATGTCTCCTTCGCGCGGCCCCATAACACGCGCGGCACTGCTGCCGTGCCGGTGCGCACGCGAGAGCTGCGCAAGGCACACTATACGTCACAGGTAGCCTACCATGTTCACTATCGTTCGTGTTGATGAGGTAGCTATCGCCTGCGTCGGCGGGCCTGGACAGGCGCCTCCCGACGTGGCTGCGCATTTCAGGCCGACGCGCAGGCGGGCAAAGCGCGTCAATACATCGACCGGCAGGCCGCTTGTCTGGTTACCGCGGCACCGGTGAAGCCGCCGGCGGCGGATCGTACACCAGGGTCGAGGTCAGCGGCCGGCTAGGCGCGATCCGACCCGGCGGCGAAAGCGGGCCGTACGAGAGCAGCGAGCCGGCGACGACGCCAACCACGTCGCTTGCCGGAACAACAATCACGAACTCGCAGCAGGACCGGTTGTCCGGGACGGTGCCGTACGCATTCTTGAGCAGTAGTGGCCCGGCATCCTGGTGCCGCCCTGGATTGGGGTAGTGGACCCATGGGTCGGCGATCGGCCGGCATATGGGCGAGGCGCCAATCCGTTGCGAGCATACCTGCACGCGTCCTCCCTGAAGGGAGAGTGTTTCACCCGGCAACCCGAGCACGCGATGCATGCCGTGATGGCGCGACACCAGAATGTCGCCGCGCTTGACGGCTTTCGTATCGCGCACGAGCAAAAAATTGTATTGCGCAAGGGCAGGCTGCATCGAGGGCCCGTTCGCACGCACGATGGAGTAGTGGTTGTAGTACGCAAGCGCCGTGTAGTCCCGCAGGCCCGGCACGGTCGGCAGCGGGGCAGTATTACGCTCGACGGCACGGCCACCCACAAACCCCGCTGTCGCGACGACGGCAACGGTCACCAGCAATATGAGCCAGTGGCGTGATGCCGGGACATGGCTTGGACCGAGCAGCCGCTGCCGGAGCATCACCATGTCCTCTCGCTAGAGACTGTTATGCACTATGTGGCAGGTACACTGATGTATGGAAACACGCAAGCCCTATCCGACCGATGTGAGCGACGAGGAGTGGGCCTTCGTCGCGCCCTATTTGACGTTGATGACGCCCGACGCACCGCAGCGTGCCCACGACCTGCGCGAGGTGTTCAATGCCCTGCGTTATGTGGTGCGCGCGGGCTTGCAGTGGCGGCTGG
>JAQBPC010000416.1 GCA_028287725.1 Chloroflexota bacterium
CCGCGGTTCCCGGAAGGTTCGGCTGGGACGGCGGCTTGGGAACGTCCTGGTATGCGGATCCCACTGAGGACATGGTCGCAATCCTCATGACCCAACGCCTCGCAGGTCCTCACTCCCCCGGTGTTGATCTCGACTTCTGGACTTCGGTGTACCAGGCGATTGACAACTAAGGGGCGTTACCACATCGTGCGCATGACCCGCCAGCGCGCGAGCAAGCATGTGCACATTGGCGCGAAGCTGTTCGGGAACGGCGCTCGCGAAGCCGAGCAGCAATCCGTCCCGATGCAGCGGGCGCACACTCAATTGTGACGCCCTGAGGATATTCAAGCGTTGCGCGACCGTCCTCAGTGTCGTGGGCGGGATACTCGTGTCCTCAGACATCCATGTGGCCAAATGTATGCCTGCTTCCGGCACCACAACGTCAAGCTCACCACCCAATTCCCGAGTGAGGGCATCGACGAGGGCATTTCTTCGTTCGGCATAGATGTCACGCATTTTCCGAACGTGCCGCACGAAGTGGCCCTCGTTCATGAAGTCCACCAATGCAAGCTGCTCGAGCAACGGAGGGTGAATATCGATAAAGCGGCGCGCCGCGATCAAGCCGCCGAGCAACATTGGGGGAGCGACGACGTAGCCCACGCGCAACGACGGAAAGAGCACCTTGCTGAAGGTACCAACGTACAGCACGCGTCCGGCGCTATCGAGACCATGCAGCGCTTCCAGCGGCCGCCCGCTAAAGCGATATTCACTATCATAATCATCCTCGACGATCCAGGCGTCCGCCGCCCTGGCCCAGTCCAGCAGCGCCAGACGCCGGCTCAGGCTCATAGTCACCCCAGTGGGAAACTGATGCGACGGCGTGACGATGGCCAGGCGCGCACTGGGGCAGACGGCTCGTCCGTGCGCGACATCAATGCCTTCGCGGTCCACCGGCACAGGCACGGGGCGTGCCCCAGCGGCCAGCAGCGCCCCGCGCGCGCCGGTGTAGCCGGGGTCTTCAATCCAGGCCGGATCGCCTGCGTCAAGCAGTACTCTGGCAATCAGATCGAGGGCGCCCTGCGAGCCGGACGTCACAATAACCTGCTCTGCCGAACAGTGAACGCCACGCGCCACGCCGATATGCGCTGCAATGGCCTGGCGTAGAGGGCCATAGCCCTGCATGTGCTCGTACTGCGCGACCGATTCCAACGACCGGCGAGCTGCTCGTGCCACGAGTCTAGCCCACGTCGTGTATGGAAAGGAGGCCACATCGGGTTGGCCGACGGGGAACGGACACGTGCCAAGGCTGGCCTGGTTGGCGACTGCATCTTCCGGACGTGGCAAGTCAAGCAGCGCTTGGGTGCGCTGAGAGACTGCTGTAGCAGGCGACGCATCGCGATCTTCTGCGCTCGGCTCGTCCTGGCGCCCTGCTAACTGGAAAAGCTGCTCCGATTGCAGACAGGCCACCCGCGTGCCGTCGCCCACCTTGCTCTCGACGAATCCTTCCAGCAGCAATTGCTCGTAGGCGCGTGCAGTCGTGGTGCGCGAGACACCCAGCGTGCCGGCCAGCACGCGCGTCGAGGGAAGGCGCGTCCTGGCTTCCAAGCGTCCGGTGAGAATCTGCGCACGCAGCCGCTCAAAGAGCTGCTGGTAGAGCGGTGACGAAGCGTCCTGGTCGAGCGTGAACTCCGGCTTTGGGCGCAATACCTTCGGTTTCGACATCAGCGTGCCTCGCCTTGTATAAGCACAGCACAACGGACAGCCAGCATAATGGCCCTTACAAGATCTAGAAAATGGAACAATTGATAAGCCTATTGTACTGCTATGCTCTTGAGATGTGCCGCGGGAGCTCATTAGACCAGCACATTCTGGCAATACCCGTAGCACAGTCCGCTATCGGGTACGCAGCTGATTCAAGCGTCTACCGTGACCGGCCGCCGGCTGACAACCCGCTTGTTCTTCGCGCGGCAGTTTCCGCCGCAACCAGGCCCCGAAGTTGACGGTATGTCCAGCCAAACACGCATTTACGCAGGCATCGACGACGATTCCGCCCGTATCCTGGCGGGCAGCAACCAGACGAGTCCACAGCATATTGCAGCGATGCCGATGACCACGGTGAGGCTTAGCTCCAAGGCGCGTACATAGCTGCTGGCTGGGAGCACCTGGAAGAATACCGAGGTGATCACGGCCGAGCCGATGCAGCCCGCCAGTTGCTGGATTGCGCTAATCGAGCCGCTCGCACTCCCCGCCTCGTCCGGGCTAATGGCACTCAGCGCCGCGTCGAAAAGCGTGCCGAAACAGAGACCCATGCCCAAGCCGATCACCAGCATGGCCGGCTCTACTGCCCACGAGCTCACCATCAAACCGGCAGCGAGCACTCCGGCGAGAAATCCCCCGGTTCCCGCTACCGTCAGGAGCACGCCGATAAAGCTCAGCGTCCGCCCAAGCTTGGGGATTAGCTGGGCACCCGCGACCGAGCTTAGGACGATGCCCAGGGTCAGGGGAACGAATTCAATGGCCGCCGCGCCCGCCGAGCGGCCAAGCCCCTCCTGCAAGAAGAGGGACAGCACGTACATGAGCCCGCTGACGACGGCGAAGTAGAACAGGCCCAAAAGGAGGCCGGCGGTGAAGCCCCTGTTCTTGAGCAGTGTTGGTTTGATCAGGGGATGCGCGGAGGTCACCTGGCGAGAGCAAAAGAGGCTAAAGCACGCTAGGCCCACGACCATACACCCGATGGGCAGCACATTCCACCCATTGGTGGAAGCGTCAATGAGCCCATACATCAAGCCGACCATTGTGCCGCCAAGGGTAACGGCGCCCACCCCATCTACACTGATAGACCCGTCGCCGGGCAGCTTAGGCAGGAAGCGGAGGGCGGCGAACAAACCAAGCGTGCCAATCACGATGTTGATTAGAAACATCGCGCGCCAGCCTAGCCCGGCAATGTTTGCGGTGATGATGAAGCCACCGAACGGCGGGCCAGCGATCATCGCCACGCCGAGGGCGGGGCCGAATGCACTGAACGCCTTGGCCCTGAAACTGTTGGGGAACGTGGCCGTCACGATGGCCATGCCTTGCGGGATGAGGAGCGCGCCAAAGGCGCCCTGGACAAGTCTTGCCACGACGATCATCCCCGGACTAACGGACAATCCGCAAACGGCGGACGCCAGTGTGAACCCGGCCTGCCCGATGAGAAAAAGTCGACGTTGGCCGTATTTGTCGCCGAGTCGCCCCCCGACGACCAGGAGGACGCCCATGGCAAGCGTGTAGCTGGACCCGAGCCACTTGATCAGTGAGACACCACCCCCGAGGTCCCGCACGACGCTTGGCGCGGCAATATTCGTCAGTGTCGAGTCCAGCAGGTCCATAATGTCCGCGATGAGGACGACGCCGAGGATGGCCCACAGCACGAGTGGAGCTGGGTAGGTCCGAGTTTCGGAGAATGGGCTGAGCGTGGCGGTGGTCATGTCATGAACTCCCCGGCATCACTGATGCAGCGTTCTTTGCGCGGCAATCTACGGCGTGAATAAGCGGAAGATGAAGCTGTCGTGTAGAGACGATGTGCGGATGGTGAACGGTGACCGCCCGGTCGCATAGCCCTGTCAGGTGCAGCCATGACACGAAGGATAGATATACCGTCGACAGAGACGGGCCGTGGGGCGAGCATTGACGCGTTCGGCGCTTTGAAAGGCACAGTGAGGCACAGCATGGCATGGCATGGCATGATCGATAGTTCCCGTTGCAGAGATGATGGGGCGGCAGGTCAGCCGGGTGGCGGGGCGTGCTCCAGCAAGCCGGTCAGCAACACGTCAAGGGCCCATTCGAACCGCCCTGGCCCCGAAAGCAAACTCTCGCGCAGAGCGTGGATGTGCGGATAGTCGGACGGCGAAAGCTCACGCATAACCCGGTCCGCACGTCCAAGCGACGTCTCGAGGTTCTCGCGCAGGCCTTGTTCCGCGGCGAACGCTGTCACGTAAAGCATGAGCAGATCCACGGCCCAGGCCGCCGTCGACTCCTGCATGCCGCCCTCGAGCAGCAGATCCAGCAGTAGCTCCGTCAGGCGCAGCGCATTGGGTCCGACCGGCAGCGTGGTCATCGCCAATTGTGCCAGACCGGGTCGTGCACGGAGGGTAGAGAAATACACTCCCAGCACATCCTTCAGCCGGCGCCGCCAGTCACCCGTCTGCCGGTCCGGCTGCACAACGTCCGCGATGGCGTGGTCAAAGACGAGCGCCTGCAACTCGCCCAGGTTGGCGACGTAGACATAGAGCGAGGCTGCCCCGGTATCGAGCGCGCCGGCCACCTTACGGAGGCTCAGTCCCGGCAACCCCTCACGGGTCAGCAAGTCCAGGGCAGCCGAGACTATCGCGTCCTTGCTCAGCGGCGCCTTGGCCGGCCGGGCCCGTCGACTGACGATCTCGCGCGTTTCTTTCGTTCCCATATCCAGAGCTTACGGCAACGAACATCGTTTGTCAAGAACACTGTTCGTTAAAAGGTGGCGAGGGCGACCTCAGTGCAACATCTGTCGCCACTCCGAGTCTGGGAGTCGGCAGTGTTGAGCGCCGTGCATGCATTGGCTCGGCTTCCCAGGCGGGATCCACCAAGAAGAACTGGAGGCGCTCGATCGATGGCGAAATCGATGTACTGGCTCCTGAAGCTGAGGTGTGGGTCCATGATACCGCGGCCCGTCTGGCGCCTATCGCTGGCGCTCTGGATCGGCGATTTCCGGCGACATGCGATGATAAACATCCCAGCCCGCCATTGAAGGCGTTCGCCATTATGTTAGAAGTTCCGCACCCATGACCTGGGAAGATGAATACGTGCATGCATGGGCAATATATTTCATAGATAGGCCGTGTCGTAGAAGCGTTGAACTGCGGTCGGTGCTGCTGTGTTATCGTGGATGAGTGCGGCAGACAAGATCTGCCACGCACCGGCACTATGAAAATAGGTGCCGGGGTTCTTGACCGCGTTCCACACCGCCGCCGGTGAAGAATCGTACAGTACCATTCTTGGCACGAGATGGCCTCGAGCCGTAGAAGCGGTTGGAATAAGGCTTGCGCGTATGAATCCGTTTCATGTCACGACAGAGATAATGCCGAATAGCGATCCCAAGGTGCTGCCGACAACTCTTGTCTCTATCTACATTGACGAGCAGTTCATAGGTTCCTACGAGCGCGACTATTCGGCCTACGGTGCATCAACATTCATCCCGTTCGAGCAGAATGGCCAATGGTATGCACTCTATTCCGCTGATTACACGGCCACACGCGTCATGTCCTTGCCGGATTGCCGTGATCTTGGCGGCGAGGAGCAGAGTTCACTTGGGTTCTGCCCGGTCGAGTATTATGTTCCCCGCTATCGCATTGCCTCTCGGCACAATATAGAGACCGGCGCGACCACTGAAATATACGAATTCGACAACGCCGATCGATTCGAGCGGTCAACTGCCGTCGAAGATCAGGGGTATAAATTTGGTCCGTGGCAGTACCTGCGCACAGCACTCGTGGCCGGATGTTACTGGGGCGATGATTCCTCATGGAAAGTTGAAGTGATCGACCTCTCGCAGGCCGCCGTGGGTGTCATTACACGGGACCATCGCTTTGGCTACTTTATGCTTCCAGACAACCGAGCGCTCCGCGATACGTTTGACTTCAGTGATTGGCATCCCGATTCGCCTACCGTAATTGTGGTCCGTCAGGAGTGGCTCGATCTGGCCACGGGCGAGAGAGTGCACTGAGCCCAAGACGAGCAGCATTACTGCGGATGCGCAACGGGTAGCCGTTTGTAAGTTAGAGAAACACGTGCCAGCCGTCACGGGACCAAATCGACCACGCCGTGTCGGCTATGGTATCCCGTCGGTTTGAAAAGTGATTCTGGTACGGGCCCCAACCGGCGCCTGCGAAGCGCACAATCCGCCCTTGCGGTCAGGTTCGGTCCGGGAGCCCGAGCCCCCAACAATGTGCGCCTGCGGCGCATCCTCCTCGAGCGCATGGCCGCCTCCAGCCGCAACCGCCCGCGCTCCGGTGCGGCCGAAGGCCACATTTGACTTTTCATTCTAGACCGCGGCGGGAAGAGCGGAGCAGCCCTACGGTAGCAGCGTGCCGTTGAAGGCAGGGCTGTCATCGACCGTCCATCATCGAATCAGGCGAAAGAACGAGCGAACCACATTGACGAATGGTTCAGGCTGCTCCAAGGCCGCGAAATGGCGGCCCCTGTCGAGCTCGTTCCAATAGCGAATGTCCACGAACCGCTTCGCCGCCCAACGCCGAGACGGCCGCAAGGTCTCCTTCGGGAAAATCGAGCAGCCAGTAGGTCCGATGACGGTGTCGGTATTTGACGCGCTGAAGCTC
>JAQBPC010000418.1 GCA_028287725.1 Chloroflexota bacterium
ACTGAGATGCAGGCACGCAACAACCTGCGCCAGACGCTGCATCAGCTGCGTCACGTGCTGCCCGATGCCGACCGTTTTCTCTATGGCGACGTCCACACCCTGCGCTGGCACGAAGACGCCTCGTTCAGCCTCGACGTCGCGGCGTTCGAGCATGCCCTGGCACGGGCCGATACGGCGGAACATCTGCATGATCCAAGCGCTTGGCGCAGCGCGCTTGAGGAAGCCGTGGCTCTGTATCGAGCTGACCTGCTTCCCAGCTGCTATGACGAATGGATAGTGCCTGAACGGGAGCGCTTGCGCCAGCGGTATCTGGCAGCGCTCGCGGTGCTGGTACGCCTACTCGAGGCACAGCGTGACTACGCATCTGCGATTCGGCACGCTCAGAGCTGGATCCGGTATGACCCACTGACCGAAGATGCATATCGCGCGCTCATGCACCTGCTTGCACAGTCCGATGACCGTGCGGGTGCACTGCGCACATACCGAACGTGCGCACGTATCCTGCAACGCGAGCTGGGGGTTGAGCCAAGCGAGACAACCCGCCAAGTCTATGAGCGCCTGTTGCACGTGGAAGCGTTGCCTCCGGTGATCCCGGTAAACAACCAACTAACGGCCACCGTGCCGGCCCTAATCGGGCGTCAGCAGGAGTGGGAGCTGTTGCGGACAGCCTGGCAGCAGGCCAACTCTGGACAACCACGCTGCGCGCTCGTGCGCGGCGATGCGGGCATTGGCAAGACGCGTTTGGCGGAGGAGCTGCTGGCCTGGGCAAGCCGGCAAGGCGTAGCGGTTGCCAGGACACGCTCCTATGCGGCAGAGGGGCGGCTCTCGCTGGCGCCGGTGAGTGACCTGCTGCGCAGCGAGCGGATCCGGCCGCATCTGGCGCGGCTCGACGCGGTCTGGCTGACCGAGGTCTCGCGCATCGTGCCCGAGGTGCTGGCAGAGCACAGCGGTCTGCCGCGGCCGGAGCCGATTACAGAGTACGGCCAGCGCCAGCGGTTCTTCGAGGCGCTGGCCCGCGCCATGCTTGCGGGAAAGCCGCTCATGATCCTGGTCGACGACTTGCAATGGTGTGACCAGGAAACGCTGGAATGGCTGCACTTCCTGCTGCGGTTCGATACCACGGCGCGCCTGCTCGTCGTCGGCACTATCCGCGACGAGGAGCTGCCGGCGGACCACCCGCTGCGGACCTTCCTGCTGCATCTGGGAAATACTGTCGGGCTACTGGAGATTTCTCTCCAGCCGCTTGATGCGGCGGAAACCGCCCGTCTCGCCGCTCAAGTGGTGGGGCGTGAGCTACACCTCGACGTGGTGCTGCGCTTGTATCGTCAGACTGAAGGGAACCCGCTCTTCGTGGTCGAAACCGTGCGAGCGGGCCTGGGCCAGGCGTCCGAAGATATCCCGCTTGAGGAGTTGGACGCGGAAGACCCGCCAAGACTGCCGCCACGGGTATTTACCGTCATTGCCGGACGCCTCGCGCAACTATCTGGCCCCGCGCGCGAGGTCGTGGGACTCGCCGCCGCCGTTGGACGCGCATTCACGCTGGATATTCTGCTCCGTGCCGGGCACGGTGATGAAGAGAGCGTGGTCCACGCGCTGGGTGAGCTCTGGAACAAGCGCATCGTCCGCGAGCAAGGCGCCAACACCTATGACTTCTCCCACGACAAGCTACGCGAGGTCGCCTACGCCGAGATCAGCGCACCGCAGCGTCGTTTGTTCCATCGGCGCATCGCGCAGGCGCAAGAGGCGGCCAACACGGACGACCTCGATCCGGTGAGCGGCCAGGTCGCTTTCCACTACGAGCACGCGGGCATGGCTGAGCAGGCCATCCCCTACTACCAGCGTGCGGCAGCGGTCGCCCAGCGCGTCTATGCGAACGACGACGCAATCCGCCTGCTGTCGCGTGGGCTGGAGCTCCTCGAAGGGCTCCCAGCCGGCGTGAAGCGCGACACCCAGGAGCTGAACCTGCTCCTGTTGCTGGCGCCGGCCCTGCGCGTGACAAGAGGCTGGACCGCGCCGGAGGCAGTGCATGTGCTCGATCGTGCCCTTGAGCTGTGCGACAAGGTCGGCGATGATGGCCAGCGCGCGCAAGTGCTCAACGGGCTGCTCTCGGTTTATCTGGTGCAAGCCCGATTCGAAGAGGTCCAGCACATCTCCGACAGACTGGACACGCTGTATCAGCGATCCGGCAGCACGATGCCACCGATGTATGCCGAATTAATGCTCAATGGCACCCGCATGCATCGAGGGAACTTGAGGGAGGCCAACGATCGTTTCACGGCGCTTAACGCCGTTCATGACCCTGACCTGATGTGGCGGGTGCAGGAGGCCCATGGCCTCAACTACATGGTGCACGGGCGGGCGTGGCAAGGGCATGCGCTTTGGTGCCTGGGCTACCCACAGTCGGCGTTGACCCGGGCTCGCGATGCCGCCCAGATCGCCCGCGACCTGGCACAACCATTCAACCAGGCGCTGGCGGGGGCGTATCTGGCCACCCTCATGCAGCTCTGCGCGGACGATGCCACGGCCAGAGCACAAGCGGAGGAGGCGCTCGCGCTCGCGACCGAATACAAGGCGTCCTACTATCGAGCCTGGTCGGCGATCTTGGTGGGCTTCGCATTGGCGTGGGAGCAACCGGACGAGGAGCACGTCACACGACTTCGTGACTCCATCGCGGCTTTCACCGCGACCACGGCCCGATTGCGCCTGCCCTACTATCTGTCGCTGCTCGCACGAGTTTACGGCAAGGCCGGACGTGCCGACGAGGGCCTCATGGCGATCGAGGAGGCACTAGCGACCTCGGCCGCCCATAACGAGCGTTGGTGGGACTCGGAGCTCTATCGCCTGCGGGGCGAGCTGCTGCTCGCGCAAGGCGCGCGGGAGCGAGACGCCGAAGCGGCACTGGTTCGGGCGATCGAGGTCGCGCGTGCTCAGCAGGCCAAGTCGCTGGAACTTCGCGCGGCGACAAGCCTGGCGCGGTTGAGGGTCTCGCAGCACCGTGCGGACGACGGCCGGCTCCTGCTCGCGGATCTGTGTGCCTGGTTCACGGAAGGCCTCGATACGCCGGATGTCCAGGCCGCGCAGTCGTTGCTGGCGAGCCTGGCTTAACGAATCGCTAACGCCTGCCCGGAAGGCTATGCGGAGCCCCCGTAGTAGCCTTTTGCCGGGTTCAACTATCGTGTAATTGTTTGATAATAAAGTGATTACGAGGCAGCCATGCTTGACACGCGGCAGATTCACCCGCTTACCGACTTTCTCCGGAACCACAAGGCACACGTGGCGCGCCTGAAGGAATCCAGGACTCCCGAGGTGCTGACCGTCAATGGCAGGGCGGAACTCGTGGTGCAGGACGCCGATAGCTACCAGGCGTTGCTTGATAGCCTTCACCACATGGAGACGCTTGCGGCCATACGCGAGGGCATAGCGAGCGCCGAACGCGGCGAGATGAAGCCCGCCGAGCAGGTGTTTTCCGAGATGCAAGCCAAGTATGGCCTACAGGGTTAAGCTCACCGGGCCCGCGGAAGGTGACGCCTACCAAGCCTTTGAATGCATACGCGAGGTGGCCCCCGATAGCGCCGACAGATGGCTGCGTAAACTCTTCGCAACCCTTATGACCCTGGTCGATATGCCAGAGCGCTGCCCCATGATTCCCGAAGCTGACGAGCTGGGCCATCCGGCTCGTCATTTGCTCTAGGGCAAGCGGTCCGGCCAGTACCGCATTATCTTTGACATGCAGGAAGAATCTGAGGAAGGTCCGTGCGTCCGCGTGCTCAGGATATGGCACGGCTCGCGCGATGTCATCGCTGCCACCGGCATAGAAACGTAGTACGTGTGGCTCGCTTCAGTTCGCCGGCACTGGGCCAGTGCGGCAATCTTTGGTATCACCGCTTTCCTACATGCCCTCAAGCTGGCTGTATGTGCACCTAACGCTTTGCTAACGCTGCCTTTATTAAGGTGCGCGTATACCTACGTTGGTAGGCATGGTGAGCAACAGCACGCAAGGGGACAACAATGGCCATACAGGAGCTAGGCAAAACCCAGCTGGACGCCGCCGCAGTGCTGGACCTCCGCTCGCGCATACGTGGCGAGCTGGTACAACCGGGAGACCCAAGCTACGAGCAGGTTCGCGCGGTATACAACGGCATGATCGACCGGCATCCGGCGCTGATCGTCCTCGGCGTCGATGTGGCCGACGTGATGAGCGCCGTAAATTTCGCTCGCGAGCATCAACTCACCCTCGCAGTCCAGGGGGGCGGGCACAATGGCGCCGGACTTGGCACCTGCGACGACGGCGTGGTGATCGACCT
>JAQBPC010000436.1 GCA_028287725.1 Chloroflexota bacterium
GACGCGGCGCCTCAAAAGTACGGTTGCGAAAACGCGGCAAAGAGAGCATTCTTTTCTCAATAGAAGTGTGGGTGATCAGATGGCGGTGCTCCTGCACTAGTCGGCCTGGGCAAATAGGGCCATGCCGTCGGGATGAGGAGTGCAACTAGTTGCCTAAGTCGGCAGGCTTTCTAACGTCTGGGCTGGCAGCACAACAGCTTGGCATTTCAAAACGGACCCTTATGCGTGCGGCGCTGCGCGGCGAGATACAGCCCGCGTCCAGGTCACCTGGAGGATGGGCGCGCTTTTCGGCCACCGACGTAGCTGACTATGCGCAGCGGCTCTCGGGAAAGCGAGCACACAGCCCGTCTCCGGTTGTACAGCCGCGCCCTACATTGACGGGCACGTCACCCACGTTGCTTGGACTGACCAATGAGCACCAATGCGATGAACGGCGAGACGTTGAAGCGCACTATCGTTTTACCGCCGAGCTAACGTCTGACTACGCCTACTGCTTCGAGCTGCAGGCAGACGGGCAGTGGGTCATTACGTGGGTAAGCGGTGCTTTTGAACACATGACCGGCTACGCCCTACAAGACATTAGCTTGGAGCAGATTCAAGCCAGCCTCCTCTACCCGGAAGATGCGCCAATCGCCGCACAGAGGACCGCGACCCTGATGGCTGGCTGGCCCGACGTGTGGGAGTACCGCATAGTTACAAAGAGCGGGGACATCCGCTGGCTGCGCGACCAGGCGCGCCCTCTGAGAAACGAAGTGTTGGGCCGCGTTGTGCGGGTCGATGGGATGGCGCAGGACATTACCGCGTCGAAACGGGCTGCGGAGCAAATCCGCTTTCAGACCGGCCTCCTGGAGTCTGTGGAGCAGGCGGTCGTAGCGACAGACCTTGCGGGCATCATCACGTTCTGGAACCGCGCCGCCGAGCTGTTGTACGGCTGGGCAGCCGCTGAAGTGCAGGGGCAGCATGTAAGGCTGATTACGCCTCCCGGTTCATCAGGTGAGCAAGCCAACGCGATTTTGCAGCAGGTTCGGGCTGGTGAAAGCTGGACTGGCGAGTTTATCGTCCAGCGCCGCGACGGAAGCACCTTCCCAGTCGTTGTGACGGATTCTCCCATCTACGACGCAATTGGAGAGTTGATCGGCATCGTCGGGGTCTCGCTCGATATCACCGAGCGGAAGAAGGCGGAGCGTGCCGCGGAACACGCACAGCTTGCCGCCGCGGAGTCGGCACGCCTGCGCGACGAGCAGGCCGAGGAAGCACGGGCTATGGCAAAGGTCGCTGTCGCGCTCGCCAGCTCGATAGAGCCGACGCGCCTCTATCATCTCATTCTGGAACAAGCCGCTCAATTCTTGCCTTGCAATAATGCCTGCATGTTTCTCCTGCAGGGCGACTGGGCGATCCTGGCGGCGGGTTGGGGAGAACCGAATCTCCCGGTCGGCACGCCGGTCTATCAAATTTCGGCGCAAGATCGTGCGTTTTATTGGCCGGAGGCCGGAGGGCTGCCGCGCTATTTTCCCGACATGCTCGAAGTTCCAGGTCACATACATCGCGAGCCTTGGGTCGGTGAGCACCGGGTTCGCAGCATTATCACCGTGCCGCTGGCCATTGATGGCGAGCTGGTCGGCTTTTTCGACGTTGCCAGTACCCAGCCGAACTTTTACAACGAGCGCCAGATTCAGAGCGCCGCCGCCTTCGGCGAGCGTGTCACCCAGGCGCTACGCAACGCCCGCCTCTATGCCGCCGAGCGAGCGGCGCGAGCCGAGGCGCAGCAAGCAGAAATGAATCTGCGGGCCATCATCACTGCCTCCCCACTGCCGATGGTCACGTTCGACGGGGAAGGACTCGTTCAGATATGGAATGAGGCAGCAGAACGCGTGTTTGGCTGGACGGCGGAGGAAGCCATCGGGCAACGCGCACCAATGGACCCCAAGAACAGCCGGAACACGATGGCGCAGGGGCACAAGCTGACCTCGGCAGCCGATGAGACGCCCAGCCTGGAGGTCAGCGCACTGACGAAGGACGGTTCGCGGATTGACCTCATCGTTTCACAAGCGCCTCTCCGGGACGCCTCAGGCGATGTGGTGGGTCTGATGGCAGTGTATCTGGATGTCACCGCGCGCAGGCAGGCCGAGGAGAATTTGCGCCATCAGGCATCACATGACAGTCTGACTGACCTGCCAAACAGGCTTCACCTGCATGGCCAGCTCGAAAGCGCCATCGAGACAGCACAGCTCACCGGGCAATCTTTTAGCCTCCTGCTGCTTGACTTGGATCGCTTTAAAGACGTCAATGACACGCTCGGCCACCATGTCGGCGACCTCCTGTTGCGTCAGGTTTCGACACGCCTCCAGCGTGCAATCGGTGCGAGCGAAACTGTCGCGCGGCTTGGCGGGGACGAATTCGCTATTGTCCTGCCTGCTGCCGATGCCGCAGCGGCGAATACCGTCGCTCGGCTCGTCCTGACTACCCTGGAGACGCCCTTCCAGATTGGAGAACACGTCCTCCACCTGGTCGGTAGCCTCGGCATTGCCGTATATCCGGAGCATGGGACCACTACGCTGACGCTCTTACAGCATGCCGACGTAGCAATGTACGTGGCCAAACGGGCCCAAATCGGTGTCGCCAGCTATGAACCGGTGCGCGACGAATACTCCGTCCGGCGGCTGGCCCTCATGCATGATCTGCGGCGATGCATTCGGGACGACGAATTATCCCTCCACTACCAGCCGAAGGTCGC
>JAQBPC010000451.1 GCA_028287725.1 Chloroflexota bacterium
GGCGGCCTCCGCCATTATCTCGAAACGACGGCTTAGGGCAGGATGTTTGCCAGGTACCGCTGCCCGAGTCCCAGGCCCGTTTTCACGTTCCCCACGTTGCCTTCCCAGATGGGGTCTTCGTGCTCGATGCTCAGGGGACCGGTATAGCCTGTCTCCCAAAGGGTGCTGACAAAGGCTCGCCAGTCGATAGCGCCATACCCCGGGACCCTGTAGCGCCACCAGCCACGCCCCAGGATACCGTTCGCCTGGCGTCCCGCCGGCAAAATCTCCGTGTCCTTGGCGTGGGCATGGAAAATACGCGTGCCGTAGTCACGGGCGGCCAGAATGTAGTCGATGCCCAGCCAGTAGAGGTGTGACGGGTCGAAGTTGAGGCCGAGCCGCGGCGCCCGGCTAAACAGCTCATCCCACTGATCCGGCGCGTATGCCAGATTCCCTGGGACAAAGGGCTGCTGCCAGCCTTCCATCGGGCAGTTCTCGATCATCAAACGCACGCCCCGCTCGCTCGCGTACTCACACAGATCACCGAAGTAGTCTCCGGCCTCTTCGAGTGTTTTCCGTGGTGGAGCGGTTGGGTCGTTTCCGACGAAAGTTCCGACAAGCTCTACACCTAAGAGTTGTGCGGCCCCAATCACCTTCACCAGATGATCGCGGACGAATTGTCGCTCGTCCGGCTTTGAAGACATGGGGTTGTCATAATAAGCAAGCGAGCTGATTGTAAGGTTGTGGGCCGCGAATACTTGCTGTATGCGCGCCGCCTCGGCGGCATCGAGCGTGTCGACGTCGAGGTGTTTGGTACGAGAGCCCCGCGCCGGACCCGCCGGCAGCTCCAATGTGTGGAATCCCGCACCGGATGCCCACCGTACTACGTCGTCAAGCGGAACCTCCTGGAGGCACCCGGTGAGGAAACCTACCTTCATCCCACTATTTCTTCCACTTGACCAGGTACGTCCAACCGCACCTCGCGCCCACTGGCGGCAGATTCGTACAGCGCATCAATAATACGCATCAGCGTAACACCTTGCTCGCCGGGAGCCAGCGATTCCGTGCCGTTCTGGATGCACTCGACGAAGTGCCGGATCTCCCGGCTGTATTCGTCGTCCATAATGAAGCTAGGCGCAAAGTCTCCTACGTGTCCATCCGCCTCGGTAAAGACCCGCACCGAATCGGCCTTCTGGTAATCCGGCATCAGCATCCGCGCGCCACCAAGTCGCCCGTACAACTGGATTCCCAGGTCGTCCTCGCGTTCCTGATGACCAGCCCAGCTTGCCTCTACAACTAACGTGGCGCCATTAGCGAATTTCACCATGCCCACGGCAAGGTCTTCGACATCGAACGTATTGGTGATCTGCAGGTCGGTCGCTTCCCAACCTTTATGGGCGCCGAGGCCGCGCGATCCAAACTCGTCATACGTCGAGCCCATGACCGCGACCGGCTCCGGGTAGCCCATCATGTAGAGTGCAAGGTCCAGCATGTGGACGCCGATGTCGATGAGTGGGCCGCCCCCGGAAATACTCTTGGTGGTGAACCAGCCGCCGAATCCGGGGATCCCGTGCCTGCGCAGCCAGAACGCCTTGCCGTAGTAAATTGGGCCAAGGGTGCCTTGATCCACGACCTCTTTTAGCGCCAGCGTGTTCGCCGAGAAGCGGTTGTTGAAGGCGACCATCAGCAGGCGATTATTGGCGCGGGCCGCATCGACGATACGCTGCGCTTCCTGAGCGTTTACGGCAAGCGGCTTTTCGCAGAGCACATGCTTCCCGGCGTTGAGAGCGTCGATGGCAAGGGTAGCGTGGAATCGGTTGGGTACGCAGATGCTCACGGCATCAATATCGTCCATGGCCAGCATGTCGCGATAGTCGGCGACAACGCGAGGCACACCATACTCCTCGGCCACCGCGCGGCAGCGGTCGACGTCCGGCCCCGCCACGCAGAGCACATCCACATCCTCGATCTGCTTGTATCCGTAAATATGGTTCCGCGCAATACGTGCCCCGCAGACGCCGATTCCTAACTTCCTGTGCATCAACGTACCTCAACTACCGACAGTGAATTACACACCATGACCATGCTGGTAGGACACCATTCCTTACACCGTAGCATACAGATATAGTCTACCTCGGAACGTCCCTTCGTTTACTGAGCGGTAGATTACGCTGCCTCAAAAAATATTGTTACATCGGCGAGGTTTGGTTCGTCAGTGTTGTGACAGTTGGCAATTGAAGGACGTGACGGATGGATGAGCAACGATGGCTGGCCGAGCGATTCGAGGAGCACCGCCTGCATCTGCGGGGGGTGGCATTTCGCATGCTGGGCTCTGTGCATGAGGCCGAGGACGCCGTGCAGGAAGCGTGGCTCCGGTTAAGCCGCTCGGATACGAGCGGCGTGGAGAACCTGCGCGGCTGGTTGACAACTGTGACCGGGCGGGTCTGCCTGGATATCCTGCGTTCTCGGGCATCGCGGCGTGAGCAGCCACTAGACGTCCACGTGCCCGATCCGATCGTGAGCGCTGTGGGCAGCGTAGACCCTGAGCAGGAAGCGTATCTGGCCGAGTCGGTTGGTGTCGCGCTGTATGTCGTTCTCGAATCGCTGGCACCGGCCGAGCGGTTCGCGTTCGTCCTCCATGACGTGTTCGGCATCCCGTTCGAGGAGATCGGAGCCACACTTGGCCGCTCCGCGAACGCCGCGAAACAGCTTGCGAGTCGCGCACGCCGCCGGGTGCGCGGAACGGGTGCGGTCCCTGATGCCGATCTGGGCCGCCAGCACGCGGTCGTCGACGCATTCTTCGCCGCGGCGCGGGGCGGTGA
>JAQBPC010000521.1 GCA_028287725.1 Chloroflexota bacterium
CGGGTACTTGAGACAGTACTCGGTAATAGCCCATAAATGCGTGCTCAAGGATCACCACGTCGTACTTGTTGTCGGCGAGCAAGCGCTCCATACAGCGGCGTGCATCGGGCGCGTAATGGGTCCAGTAAAGTAGGGAGTGTTTGCTGAGCATGGCCATCAGCTGCCGGCGCCGCCTGTGCCATGTTGAGTGTGCGACCGTCGGCACAAGTTCGACATGCCGGCAGATTGCCTGAAGCGGACCGATAGATTCGTTCGAACCGCCGTCGCATACAATCGCATCAATTGTCCAGGAACGAGCCAGGCTGCGCATGAGATTGAATACGCGGCTGCCTCCCCCAAAGTTCGGCGCGGGTACATAGGGAGTAAGCCACAGGATCCGCGCAGCCTTCAGATTACCTATACCTACTCTTTCGTGAAATCCGACATCAACGGTCATTATTATCTAGCAACAATCCGCTTCATAATCATAAGTACCTGCGGCGCGTTCGCATCGCTGTCAAAACGCGTTTCCGCGTCGACACGCCCATGTTGGCCCATTTCCTGCAGCGTACAGCATTGGCGATTAATATCGACAGAGCCACACTTGCGAAGGCTAGCAGTTGCATGTGGAGTTGGCGTGCACCTACGGGTTAACAACCGGTAAAGATCCCTCTTCTAGACATGCACATGCCCTGGGCGGCTACAGGAAGTGCGCGTACATCCATGGCGGCGTTTCCACGGTGAAGCTGATGGCTTTGCCGTTCCAGGGAGCCCTTCGCACGTCGATCCACGCTGATCACCGCCTGGGCACGTCCCGCCGTGTAGCGCGCGTGATTTTCGCGTAACTCGGACCAGGAGCATCAAGAAACCCGCCCAATCTTTGAGCGGGTTCTCTCATGAATTCTGGGAGCGGGTGATCGGGCTCGAACCAGCGACATTCCACTTGGGAAGCAGACCCTCATTACCCACAGGTATTAACAACATCCTCCAACCCGCGCCAGTTAGGACAAGCTACAAAGGGGCGTTAGAACACCAAGCACAGGTAGCACGCCTAAAACGAGGAGCACCAGGCAGAAGGCAGGGAAGAAGAGGCGTTTAAATTGCCCGCTTTCAACAGGACAAACTTCTAAATTAGCTCGATATCGTCGGTGGCGATTCCCTGCCCTCGGAATCGATGGCAGTGACGGCGTAGCGCTGTCCCGAGCCTGTAGCCTGGGGACCTACCCACATCGTGTCATGTGCAAGCCCTAGCATTGCCAATGCTCCCTTGGCGGAGACCCGATACACCCGATATCCCGTAATGCCGTTATCGGCACTCGGCGCCCATTCAAGTACCGCCCCACTATTGCCACTCTTCGTTGCCTCGGTCACATCGCGCGGTGCAGCTGGAAGGCCGAGCGTGGCGCTGAGTATACCGTGCCCAGCTGTTATCGTGCTCACAATCGGCGCCGCTGGGGCGATGAGTGGAAGGTGCACCGTAGCTTCGGCGTACGCCGGTAAGGCGCGGGGCGTTCGCACTGTCATAGCTATGACGCGACCAAGAAAGGAAAAGCGCGCCTGCACCGGCACTCCCGCCGCCACTGGCACCGTCGCCAGATTGCGCAGGCGGACGTCGACTGTGATCGGCGTGCCAGGGACCGGGTGAGAGGCGCTCAACGTGATGGTCTCGGGCATTAGTGCCGCTTCACCGACGCCTGGTAGCTCAAGTGCCGGCAAAGACAACCTCCGATCCATGAGCCCATTGGTGGAGGTATACGGCGTTGAGGGGCGCGCGCCGAGCACCACGTGAGCTCTGCCCGTTGCCGGATCTACCGCAAGTGCCACACCCGCCTGGGCGGTCAGGTCCGATGTCAGACGCGTGCGGGGACTCCAGTTTGTCCCATCCAGCACGGCCAGAACTGGGTGGTACGAGAGGTGAGATGCCTGGGTAACAAGAGACTCTTCGGCCAGCAGCACCATCTGGGACGCCGCCCCTCGCACCAGCCGGGGCATGCCGCCTGGGCCGAGATTCCAAATGCGCCAGTGTGCATTGGCTTCGCGGCGCGCCCCGAGCAGGGTCCCGCCGGCTTCTTCCGCCAAAACCGGGCGCCCTTGTGCATCAAATGCCAGCGCGATGCGCTGCGCCGAGCTTGACAGCCCCGCAATAGTAGCCGGCGCGGTCCAGCCGACCGTACCGATCTGAGACACCATCGCCCGCCCCGTGCCGAGCGGCCCCTCGAGCCAGGCAACGCCCGCATTTCCCTGAGGGCCGAGGGCCACGCTCGGCGCATTGACAGCGCCCTGGCCCGTGGTGGAAACCGTGGCCGGCGCGGACCAGGCACCGCCATCGAACCTCATGGAAGCGATGGTCAAGCCTGAGAGCGAGCCGGGTTGTATGGAAGCACGCGGGCCGCGGACCCAGGCCAGTACGGCCTGACCAGTCGCCGCATCACCGGCCAGCGACGGCTCGGCGTTGAGCGCCATCCCGTCCGTGATCATCTCCGGCGCCGACCAGGCGCTGCCATCCCACTGGGAGGAAAACAGCTGCTGTCGGGCGAATAGAGCTCGCATGAGCTCATTCCGAGCGTTCGGCAGGGCGGATTGGAGCCGGACCACGTCGAGAGGTGCCGCCGTGCTTGCCATCCACACCGCGAGCGCGCGGTGCGGCCCAATCCAGGTGATCTGCGGCGTGGCAAGCGCCACGCCGTTAGTTGCGATGGTGCGCGGCAGAGCGTGGCCCACCTGGGAGCGAAGCGCCTGAGTACCGTCACGCCGGGTGGAAATCCAGAGCGTGGCAGGCGTTCCATCTGGCGCCAGGGCCGTTGCCGGCTGCGCGTCAGGGGCCGTTTTGCCCGCTTGAACTGACAGGTTAACCGGCACCGCACGGTCTACGGCCCTCTTGGGGCTACTTCGTGACTCACTGGACCAGGCTGGTGCGGTATTCCCTTGCAACATGTTCGCCACTACCTTGCTGCTCGCGATCCGGACGGATTGACCCGCCGGGCCACAGCTGCCGATGCATTGTAGCGGGAGTATCTTCAGCGGTGCCGGCGATCCGAGCGGCGATCCAAATTTCGCGGTGGCTGAGATCAGCATGCCGACATGCACTGCCGGCCCACCTGGCACCCGCAGGGTCACAGGGGCCGCGAGCCCAACGTCGCCCGAGAGCTCCGCTGAAAACGTGCCGAAGGGGGTCGGCAGCGTGGCGCTGCCAATGATGCTGCCGGTCACGCTTGGGTCAATGGTAAACGCGGCCTGGTCAAGTGTAGGCGGCACCTCGACCTTGGCGTCGACGTTACCGCTGGCGTCGAACCGCAGATTGACCACCAGAATGATCCCTAACTCTGGCACGGCGACCAGATAGTTGTAGAGGCTGGTGTCGATCGTCTTGCCGACAAGTCGGACCGTGCGGGCCATGCTCCCCGTACGTAGGTTGGGTCCACTGCCCTGCAGCAACGGCAAGTCCTTGTTGACCAGCGTGTAGTTGAAAAGAATGAGCCGGGCGTGGCCGCCGACCGTCCCACTCCAGGAGCCATCGGTGCGAACTGTCTCGTGTACCTCAAGACCGATCTGGCCCTCGTTGTTCCAGTTCTGAAAGTCCGCGGCCGGCAGTTGGGCGGCGCCCAATGATTGCGACGGGAGGCTGAAATCAAGCGGCTCGTGGAATTTAAGTTTAGGGTGAGTTGGCAGCACGCCGTCTATCTGGTAGCTGGTCGTGGCTGGATCAAAATAGGAGTCAACCGTCCCCAGCGGCGTGTTGGTGGGGTTGCTTGCAACGTCCACCTCAGACAGCGAGGTACAGTAGCTGCTAGGCGCGCCCACATTAATCTGGATATAGTTCTTCCCTGCAGGAAGGGCGCCGACGTCAAGTCGAAATGTGAGATTCGTATAGCCTGCTGTCCCGGAAGGGCCACCTCCAGGCACATCGCTGCCGACCTTGCTCGGTATCGGTACCGTGGTGTTATCCACCGTGATCACGCTCACGGCGATCGTTGTGTCGTGCGCGATGGGGCCGAGGCTGCCGCTCGCTGCTTTGCTGGTCAATTGCGCGGTAAAGGTGTCTGCTGTCGCGATGCCCGCGATGAACACGCCAAACGGCCCATCACCCGATGTGGCGGTAGGCAGGCCGCTAGCACTATCTCGTAGCGCGTAGGTGTAGCCGGTTTTTTTGTCGCAGTTGAGCGACGAGTGGGCAGTCACTACCACAGGCCCAGACTTTGGTCCCGGCACCGCAGCCAGCACTACCGTCTGCCCGGCTGCCAGGTAGGGATGGAAGACGCCCAGTACCTCGGCGCCACGCAAGACCGATACGCTTGCGGTGCCGGCCGGCGCATGTGTGAGAAGGAGATTGCCATGTGCATCGGTCCTGGCCGCACAGCGTATCCTGCCGGCCCCCTCGAATCGTACCACGGCATCGGGCACCGGCTGTCCCGTCGCATCCCGCGCGCGTATTTCCACGGCCGGCGGCTGCGGCAACATCGGCAGAGTCTGAACGCGTTGCCACGACGAACCCTCCTCCAGCAGGCGTAACGTGCCCGCACCACTCGATGCGTCGCCGGGTACCACGACATGCAGGCCCGGGTTCCCCTGCAGGTCCACGAGCTTCCCATCGGCGTCGCTCACGGCCGTCACCGCGGGAGGAGAATAGCGAATGGGCACACGTACATTCGCGCTGCTGTGCACGCGCGGAATATCGAACAGCAGGGCGAAAGTACGGTGTGGCGGCAGTGCGTCGGCGCGCATCAGCAGGGTATCGCCCCCATGAATGAGCGGCCGTGACAGTGCAGGGCCTCCGAGATGGATGCTGATTGGGGGGTCGGGATGCACGCATGCCATCACCCGAATCGACGATACACCTGTTCCCAGAAGGTCCGGAATCGACGTGTCTCCCAAGCGCTGGAGGGCCGAAAGTGACAGCGTATATGGCGCTCCATTCGTCGCTGCATCCGCGAATCCACCAGGGCCGGCATGTGCCGGCCCTGGTGGAGCGAGTGAAACGGTGAGGAGCGCGGCAGTGCTGCCAAGTCGCCGTAGGGACCTCACGGTTGCGTGCCATGGCTGTACGCTCATCGCGTCGTTCCCTTCATACCCGGATGTTCTTCGGTCAGGAAGCAGCGGTGACGAGCGCCGCCGAAAGTGACGACTCGCGGCCATACCTGTCAACAGCCGTTATCTGATAGCGATAGGTCATGCGCGGTGCTCGTGTCAGGTCAATCCATTGCATGCTTGAGGCGATTCCCGCCAGCGAGAGGGACCCGTTCGCTCCGGCGCCACGGTACACGCGATACGTCGAGACGTCGATATCGGCGGCCGCCGCCCAGTCAAGTTCTAGTCCCCTGCTGCGCGACAGCACCGCGCTGCCGAGCGCGAAGGGCGTGGGTGGCAGTGCCAGCACGCCGCGCAGTGTTTGCCCGCCGACCCGCGCCGTCACGGCCATGCCGGTGCTAGCGGCGACTATGTTGCCCACCAGCGTGGTCGTAGCTCCCGGAGCCAGCGCACGCGGTACCCGCAATCGGAGCGTGCTATGCGACACCCCTACGGTAACGACCACCTCTCCGCCCACCGGGAGCGTGGCAAATCCTGTATTCCGCACCGTTACCAGCAACCTGGCGCGCGTGCCTGGCCGCGGCTGCGGCGGGTTGAGACGTATGCCATCGCGCACCAATGACAACTTTCCACCCGCAGTGATCACCACCGGCGCCACATGCATGGCGGTATCTACTATATGTGCCGATGCCGCGGTCGTGGTTTGGTCAATGGCTTTCAAGGAGCCGGTGCGTGGATCGGCGGCAATGGCGATGGCGATTGTCCGGCCCGATGTTCCCGGCACATTCAGCGACTCTCCGAACGTACCACCGCGGGGCAGGATGCGCAGGCTCGGCACTCCGAGTGGCTGCAGCGGATCGCCCGTGCCCGGTAGTGACGCGAGCGCTAGAGAGCCATCGCGCTCGGCGATGAGTTGCGGCTGTGTGCCTGAGCCGAGCGTCCACACCGTCCAGCGTCCGGAGGGGCCCAACCGGGCAACGGTCAGCTCCGTGCCGTCCGCGGCGATCACCGGGTGGCCGTCGCCGTCGAATGCGAGGCTCAGGTGTACAGCACCTCGCCCTAGCCCAGGAATTGCGCGTGGGTGGCCGGCGCCATGCACGTACGCGGCCACCAGTGTTGTCGAAGCCATTCCCGAGCCCGCTACCCAAGCCACCATCACATGTCCTTTGCCATCGCTGCCGATGGCGGGCGAATGCACGCCACCCACCATTGCCGTCACGAGCGTGGCGGCTGATGCCCAGCGCCCATTCGCATACTGTGAGACGCGCAGCTCAGTTGCCTGCAACACATCGTGGAGATTTCCGCTCTTGGTCGCGTGGATCCACGCTAGCGCCGCGCTATGATGCACGATGTCCCCTGTTACTGCTGGTTCGCTGTCCGCAAATCTGTCCGATGTGAGCCGGCGCGGCGCGGACCAAGATCTACCGTCCCAGACCGCGCTATAGATTTCTTGGTGGCTCAACGCCACCGCCAATGCAGGGAAGCCATTGCGTGAGGTGGTGAAATTCACTGCCGCGATCTGCGCGGCTGTCGCCGTATTGCCGACCCACACAGCGATCGCCTGATTCTGGCCGATCCATGTCACGCGTGGGCCGGCGATCTGCGCGCTGCTCGTGGCAATTGCGAGCGTTGCGCCGCCGTCCATCGCGGCAAGCAGCCGTACGCGCCCGCCGGCATTGCTTACCCAGAGCGCCGCGCTGTGCCCGGCGGGCGAGATGGCTATCGCCGGCTGGGCAGGATAGATCAACGAGCGCGGCGCCGCGCGGACGGTGCCATGGGCAGACTGTCGCGTCGTGCTCGACCCACGCGACGCTCCATCCGACACGCGTTGCGACCGCGACATGGTGAGGATAGCGGCGCGGCCAGCGACCAAATGACCCCCGGGCAGTGTGGACACTGTCCTGTAGGCCAGATTCGGCACAGCGCTGCAATTGCCCAGTACGCAGAACCTTGGAATGATCGTGAAGTCAACCGAAGGACCGCCGCAGGTGATGAAACAGAAACGCGCGTAGGCGTGGCCGCCCACCCCGAAGCGTACGGCCAGATCAGCGTGAATGCCGCCGGGTATCGCAACCGTGACCGGCGACTGAAGCGTCAGGGCGCCATTCAAGCTCACTCCCGCACTCTGGCCGGCGAAGTCAACGTGGGCAGACGCTTCCAACCCGCCAGTAATGGCAGGCTCAAATGTGAAGCTGACGCGGTCGAGCACCGCACCGACCCCCAGCTGGACGTACGCACTGCCGTGCATATTGAACGTAACTTTGAGCTCGGCACCCGCGACACCGGGGAATCCAACCGGTACGATCGCTAACGGCACGCTGAACAATGGCTGGTTACTCACCGCCGGGTACTCGAAGAGGGGCACGCTATCTTGAGTGATCTGGTTGCCGCTGCCATTGAACGTCGGCAACTGGCGGTCCAGGAGCGAGACACCGATCAGTTTGACATGCGCGTGCGCCGACAATGATCCATCCCAAGCGCCATTGGTGAAGAGGCGCTCGTTGACGTCAACGCCCAGGTCGCTGGACGCGAGTTCCGGGAACGGGATGTGCACGCCCGGAACGGTGACAATCCCATCGACGTCGTAGGCGTCCCATCCGATCTGCACATGCGGTTGCTGAAAGTGCAGCAAGGCCGCGGCCGCGCCGCTATTCGGCAGGGATTCCGACGCGTAATATGCGTGATCGACGCGGTCGAAGACGGGGTGAATGGTGCCGAATGGCGTCTCCCAGGGGTTCTTGATCATCGTCAGTGGATAGAGCGAGGGGCAGCTTGGAGTGCTGCCGAGCGTCACGCTCACCGACCAGTTTCCTGGGGCCAGCCTGCCGAGGTCGACTGGTGGAAAGGCGACAAACTGTGTGGCCGATACCTGAAGAGTGTTCGGCTGAGCGCCCCCATAGAGCACATAGCGGCTCGGATTTATAGGCGCGCTCTGGACATGAAGCGTTACCAGGCCGTCACTGCTCGCGGAGGGGCGACCACTTTCCGCGGTGAGCGGATTCCAGCGATCCAAGCCGACAAACGGTGATCGCAGGGCGATCACGCCCGGAGGCCCCTGCGACACGAAGCCGGTGACCGATAGCGCTGCCGTGCCGTTCCCATTCACGAAGGAGAGCGTTATTGGTGTATTGCGGCCCAATTTGCTGCTGACTACGGCGGAGAAGGTATCCATCGTGCGCACACCGCTGATAAAGGTCCCGAACGGCCCGTCGCCGCTGCTCGCGCCGTCGCCGCCGCTCTCCTCGTCCCAGAGGTACGGTCTGGATGATGCGAGGCTGGCGCACTGTATAGGCGAACGCACGCTGTCACTGATTCTGACTGAAACGGTTGCACCGGAGAGGGTGATTGGAGCGGCAGACCCGATGAAGCGGCTGCCCTTGCTGACGATGACCTGAGCAGCGCCTGCTTGGACGTCTGAGAACAAGGCGTTCCCACCGCCGTTACTCACCCTGCCGCAAGCCGCGGTCAGGCTGACTCCGGTCCCAGTGGTGACGCCGTTCGGCAAGAACGTCACGCTGGCCCCACGCATAGGCTGTCCTGACGCGTCACGTACTGATACCTGGAGCACGGGATCACGCGGCGCGGCGGTGAAACTCCAGCTGGTCAGCAGTGTCGGATGGGTGGCGCCGTGGGGGGCAGTGTGCAGGAATGCCTGTACCTTGCCGAACCCGGCCGCAAGATCGCCAGGCAGGTCGACGGAGGCGACAAGTATGCCGTGAGCGTCGGTGTGCGCGTGGACGATCGGCGGCGAATAGTCGACCGCTGTGCTCACCCTGCCGCTGATCACTGTGCGCGGCGCAATGACTACGAGATCCAGGGCGGTCTTTTTCGGCAGATGCGAGGCCTCGAGCGTGAGGCGCTGGCCGCCCTTGAACACGGCGGGAGACCCGTTGGCAGCAGGCCCAACCGGGGCACCTGCACGCAAGACAGAGGCGGTGCTAGTGAGCGTCGCGCATCCTCCCTGAACGTGCTGCAACTGACTCACGGCTATTGACGGAGCTGTTAGAGGCGGACGAGACGGCACCGTCGGAGTGGAGCTCGGCTTCTGACGTGTTGGTATTGGTGTTACCGTTGCGACGCGCGTGCTAGTGCGAACCGCCACAACAGGCGTCCATGAAGGGGTCACCGAGGGCTCAAGCGTTCCGGTTGCCGAATTCGTGGCCGTCGCGGTGGCGGACGCAGTGCCCGTGGGAGAAGCGGTTTGCGTCGCGGTGTCGGTGGGCGTGGCTGTTTGGGTTGGCTTCGCATCGACAGTAATGGCCGCTGACGCGAGCCGGAAATTGTTCGCGAAGTTATCGGTCTCCATCAGCAGTTGATGACCCCCGACGCTGGCGTCTGGCGGAATGGTCACGTTAAGCGCCAGGCCGTTGCACTGGGTGCCGAACCCGGCGCCCCTGTTGTTGTCGCAGGCTAACATGGTGGTATGAACCAGGACCGTGGCCGGACCATCAAACTGAATGACCACCGCAGTGCCCGCCAGGGCCGGGTCGAAATAGAAGGCGTAAACAGCCACAGTGCTTCCAGGAGGCGCGTTAGTGGGAGTTGATCCGAAGCTGTTAGCCAGGCTGGCGGACTGCACGATCGAGGTGCGGTTGGGCGCCCCTCCTCCTATCCAAGCGGTGACGGCTACCACGCCAATCAACAGGGCAATTCGGTGCAGCAACCATGTAGGCTTGTGAAGCTCGTGGATCGGCGTCCGAGAGGTTGGCATGAGCGTCCTCCACGATATGTTCTGAGAAGTGCCACCTGCACATGCACCGATGGATTAGTGCCCGGTGCAAGGGAAAGCGTCAACTGCACTTCGCCGGAGCGACACACTAGAGCAGGAACGCGACGGCGACAATCCGCGCGATGATCGTGGGATGAGATCGCATGTCGTCATCCTTGCAGCCTGGTAACAATCACCGTGCTGCAGTGGTGCTGACCTCCTTGTCGGTACAGTCACGGACACGTCTCTGCCGCGTATGATCGGGTGGTCGAGAAAGGAGGAGTTCGAGCACAGCCATCAGACAACCCGCCAGCGGGAGCGGGCCCGGCACTGCTTCAAATCGCCGGCGCATGCACAACGCGTCCAGGAGCCGTTTGGGCCCATTCGGAATTATTTCTGTCCAGGGCGCCACCAACTGGCTGCTGCCCAGTCTCGGGAGATCCTGCTGGCACCGTGTGCCGACTGGGACGAGATCACCGGCGTCGCTGCCTGATCCCCGCCGCTTGCCACCCCAGACGAAGCCGACCTCAACGACCACTGCTTCCTCACTTCCACGTTTCCGGGACGTTGACGCGAGAAGGTGCGCTGGACTGCCGCTAGTCTAATCGGAAACAAGTGCCTTGTCTAGTGCAGGCACAAATGTTCGGGGTTGTACCTGCCGACTGGGGACGCGCGCAAAAGTGGTGGGCTACGCCGCGGCGAGCAGTGCCGCAGGAAACCCGAGCTTCCAGTATTGCTCCCATCCGCGTTTAAGGGCTAGCGTGCGCAGGGCCGCCGCACCAGGGTGCGTAGGGCAGTCGGAGAGAGGATCTGCTCCCTCTGGGTCTGCGTGCTGAGGGGCGGGGCGGTTGCTGGCGAAGGGCAGATCCTGCGTGCGCAGGCGTGCCCACGCCTGTATCCCACGCGTGATGACGGTGCCGTTTTGGGCGGGTAACGCCGCTCTCGCGGTGACTGAGCACCTTGCGTGGCAGGCGGTGGGTGCCCAGGCGGATGGCAACCGTGATCACCTTGTGCCCGTCGCGGCGTACCTGGCTGGATGGGAAGCGCTGGCAGTAGGCCGGGACCACTTTGGCAGCGACCGCCTGCCACTGCGCTCGCAGCGCGGCGCGGTGCACCGTCTGCCTGACCTCGAGGGTGGAGGCCTCCAGAGAATCCAGCGCGGTCTGTGCGGACAAAGTAGCGGGGCCGATCCGGGGCATGTCGACAACCGTCGGATCGGTAGCTATATTGCGCGTGCACTTGAAGGGAACGTCAAAATCGCTTGGCCCGAGCGACGAGGAAATGGAGGACCTGTGTGATATATGCCTGGCATAGCCTCGGCTTCGCACCAGAATCCAGACATTGGGCGTCTACGCTTATCTGGAGGTCTTTATATGCTTTGCCACCGGTATAGCCGCAGCCATATTGATTACACCCGCCACGAATCCATCCTCCGTCGGGACGCGCCAATATAGGCAAGTTGGGCTTGCCACTGTCGCGGCAACCTCCGCCAACTCCAGGACAACCATAGGACGCATTCGTACTTCGCCGGCTATCCCGATAGCTAGCCTCGGCCGAACTGGAGTACACAGTGATCAAGTAGTCACCCACAGAATTGTCGCCCATTTTTGGTGGAAGCACCGTCCATTCATACGCGCCGCGAAGCTTTCCGTCAGACGATGGTCCGCTATGGTCGGTAGGTGGCGCACCCTCGACTGCCTTCAACTTGCCAGTCACCGTCGTGAGCGGCGCAAAGGTATGTGAAAGCCTTGATAGAAGACGAGGGTCGATCTGTGGTGGAACAACGGTCGGCGAGAGCGCGGCGGTCGGGGATCGTTCGGCTGTGGATTGTAGATAGGTTGTGGCCATTTGGGTCGTGAATATTCGTCTGATCAACGCCGCTTCGTCCGATGGCGACAGGACATGAACACCAACGAACCCATGCGTATCGATGACAATCTCAGCATCGGTAACGTCATACCGTATCGGGCACATAGCACATTTCGTGCGCAAAAAACGCTGAGCGGCCGCCAACATGGAAGCGTGACGATCCGTCTCGAATAAGTAAAATTGCTCCGCGCTGAGACCTGGAAGCGCGGCTTCGCTATGGGCTGTGACCCGGATAGCATTGTCGATGGTTGAGAGCACAATGTGCCCGTCCCAAGGGGACGTAACGATGGCAACCGCAGCCCATTCCTGCATTAGCGATCCTGCCTGAGCGCGTTTCGGTGCTTCGGAGCCGATTACTCCGGCCAGCAACCCAATCAGTGCGATGTACGTTCCCATTGTTGCCCGGCGTGACAATGTTATTTCCTTTCGTCAACAGACCACTCCAGTCTGGGCCACAAAATCGGGGTTGCAACCATGTTTCAGCACGTTTCCGATTGGTATGTGACGACCACGGAGCATTCAGTTCGTGCCAAACCTGTGTTGGCTACCACGCTGATCCCTCTTGAGGGGGATGCCAATCCCGTCGCCATTGTGCGCTACGTCCGTGGCGATGTGTGCGCCAGCGGTCAACGGCAGGGCCGGCCAGCGGGCTGCATGCGTCTCATCAGCGATCCGGCGCGTGTCGCTCTCCGCAACTATTGCACGCCCTTAACGAGACCACGTCGCAGCTGCTGCATGCGGGTGCTACGATCCGGGTTGCCATTACCTGTCTAACCGGGGATACCGCGCGCGAGGCGCGGCGCAGGTGCAATCTTCCCCAGGATGGTATAGCGGGAGGCGCCACTGCAGGCTGGTATGTTGTTGGCCACGTTGTTGATGGTGGCGAAGGCCAGCGTCGCGAACTTTATGGCCTCCTTGAACTGCGCAGGAATGCCGTACTCGTCGGAGGTGGTCAGGCGAAGGTGGGCGGGCAGGCGCTCACGCAAAAGCCGCATCAGGTAAGCATTGCGCACACCGCCGCCGCTGGCAACTAGCACGTCGAGGTCCACAATATCCGGTATGTGCTCCTCGACCGCCCGCACAATGGAGGTGGCCGTGAACGCGCACAGCGTCGCCATAATGTCTTCCGGGCGCATGCCGGCATATGTGTCCAGGACACTGTCGGCGTACTCAGCGCCAAAGTCCAGCCGCCAGGCGCTGCGCGGGGGACGGCGCGCGAAGAATGGATGGGAGAGCAGATGGGCCAGCATCCCCTCGTCGACTGCTCCCGCCGCGGCCAGGCGGCCATCGGGGTCGTGTGGGAGACTAAAGAGGCGGCGCGCGGCGTGATCGAGCATCACGTTGCCCGGACCCGTATCAAAGGCGCGCATCCGTGCCCGATCGGGGTGGGCGAACTGGCAGTTGGCGATACCGCCAATGTTGAGGGTCAGCACGGGACCGGTCTCGCGGAAGGCCACGAAGTCGAGATACTGCATGAGTGGCGCCCCAGTGCCGCCGATGGCGTGGTCGGCTGGCCGGAACTGGCTCACTGTCGTGATCTCGGTGTGCGCGGCGATGAGCGACGGTTCGCCGATCTGCAGGCCGCACGGATACGGACCGTCCAGCCAGCGCTTCACCAGAGAGGCTTCGGGCGGCAAGTCACGCATCCCGGAGCGATTGGGCGGTTCCTGATAGATGGTTTGGCCATCCACGCCGATTGCCGTGACCTTCACCGGGTCGAGGGCGCGATCGGCCAGGAGCTGCCGCGCCGCCTCGGCATACACTGCGCCGACCGTGTAGTTCAGGCGACAAAGCTCGAAGATGGTTAACTCATTGGCAAAGGCGCGCAAGACTTGCGCCGCGACCTCCACCGGCCAGGCGTGCGCGATGCCGGCGATGAAGTGGGGCCGCAGCGGGTGGCCGTCGGGTGCCAGGTCGGTTTCGATCAGCACAACGTCGATACCATCAAACGACGAACCGCTGTTCATGCCTATGACAAGCGCCATTCCTCATTCCCCTCTCGCATCGTCCCCGTACCAGTCCAGCCTACAGGGAAGCTTGGCTTCATTATCGCACCTGTCCCCGCTGCTGGCGGTCTCCAACCAGCTAGGGCGTGCGAAGGCGAGGAGCACCATGGGTGTCTATGCAGAGGTGGCCGATCGCATCAGCGCGCTGCTGGTCAGACCGGCGTGGCCGCCTAAGTGACTACGTCCTCGCGTCGGAGCGAAGACGCCCAGACGACATTGCGCGGCCCTGGCTGTAGCTTCCTGCCGTTCGCTCCGAGAAGCGTGGGATTGCCCACTAGCTCAGGGAGAGTCGCCGTCGTCACAGGGAGATCAGCGGCGCGACCAGCAATCGGTGGATGGGCTTGTTAGAAAGTACAAGTAGCGTACGGCGAGGACTATCACATCGTCGAGATGATGGAAGCCACCGAGGTGGTCGCGCCTGGCGTTGCTAAACTTCTCGCCTGTATACCGTCGCACCGCACGGTTCCTCATCCTCTACACTTCCATCAATCATCGCAAAAGGTATACGAGCTCGGCGAAAGCCAAACAAAACCCCATTTTGGATCCGATTTGCCGGCCAAATGACACCTTGCCGCTATAGATACTGCTCCACATAGAGCCGCGCGTCCTCAATTATCTGCTCCACCGCATCAGGCGCCAAGCGAAGCGTGTCCTCGACGATGGTCACAGTTGGGATGATCCCCTTACGAAGCGGTGCGCGTCGGATAGGGTTATAGCCAAGCTCATGTGCCCCAGTGCTACCCCTGCTCGGGTCACCCAGGCACAGATGCGCGAAACCCCGGTTATGGGCGTCGAATGCCGGTGCATACGGTTGGTCATGCCAATGCAGCACGCCGTCGGTATGGCCGGATTGCATCAGCGGCGTGGCGGCGCCGAGCGCGTCGTACCAGCCCTCGCCGGCCACCAACAGCTCCGGACGTCCTGCCCGAAGCCTGGCGATAAGCTCGACCGTGCCGTCGTACACCGCGTGTTTCGGATCGTTCCACCAGCCGGCCGAAATATCCAGGAATACACCATCGAATCCAAAGCGATCGATCAGGCGCGTAATCTGGCCGACCAGCCGCTGCTGCCAGGTAGGGCTGCCCGGGTTGAGCAGACTGCCCCAGGCGTGGTCGAAGTGCCGGGAGCCATCCCAGTCGACCGAGCCAGCGGTGGGGTTGCCCCCCGCGCTCATCGCCGCGGCCGGCGCGCCCCACTGCTCGTAATTGTCCATGGCCCGGTTCACATGGTTGATCCCGAACATGGGCATCAGATGCACTCCGAGCCGCCGCGCCTCGCGAGCCAGGTGCGCGAATCCTTCATCCCCGCCCATGCGCGGGTCGGGTCGGTACTCCCCATACTGCCAGTAATAGCGGCCCTCCCAACCCGGCAGGTAGACGAGCAGCCGATGTGGTTCAATGCGATCGGACAGCCAGCAGATCGTCTCCAGCACCCTGGCGTAGTCGTTGAACACATAGCCGGTGAAGTGCTGGCAGTGGATCGCGGCGACCAGAGCGATCTGTCTAGCCCATGAGGGCACGTCCGGCCGTTGCTCCCAGGGGACCAGATTGTAGGCTGCAGCCGTATGCGCGGACTGCTCTGCCAGCGCGCCTTCCAACGTCTCGCATGGGCCGATCTCCCAGGCAGGAACCCGTATGATATCGGCTCCCTCAATGGCCAGGGCTTCGTGGATCAGCTCCACCGCGAGCCGCCCCTGCCGGTACCCGAGGGCCACGGTCTTCGCCCGCACGCGCGTGTCGAGTGAGCGGATGTTGGTCAGAGCGCCGTCCAGCCCGCGCAGAATCACCTGCGGCGTATACAAGTCACGCCAGCCACCTGGATAGCGCAAGATCAGCCCCTCGGGCCCGATGCGCCGCTCTCCTGTCTCGCGAAGGTTGACAATAACACTTTCAGGCAGGTTGGCAACGACGAGTTTCACGCTGCGGATAGTCTTCGGGAGGTGGGCCTCGACGGTGACGCACGTACGCTTGCCCTGCGCGACGGCGCGGATCAGTACTTCTCCCTCGCAACGCACCTGCCCTCCCGCCCAGGTGAGCCCCCGGCAGGAAACGATCAGGGCCTCAGCCTCCGCGGCTACCGTGCAGCGCGCGGGATCGAGGCCGTACACGTTCTCGAAGGTAAAGATCTGGACGCCGAACTGTATCCCGTTGAAATCGAAAAGCGGATCGCGCGGATCGAAACTGAGATCTTGCACACTGGTTCCTTTTCTATGGGACGGCCGCCATGGCGAGGGCAGCACGCCTGGACCCGGCATTGGGCACCCGGAGCTTCTCCGCGTGCCCAATGCCGGGCTGGTTACGTCCAGTCAG
>JAQBPC010000549.1 GCA_028287725.1 Chloroflexota bacterium
GTGACTGAGCATCCAATAGGGCGGTTGCTCGGTGGCCGATATAGAGTTCGAGTCAAGCCATATGCGTCACTTCTGATTACTGAACCTTACAACTTTTCGGTACGACTTCGCCTGTTTTACTCACAGGGCTTCCGCGCCTTTAAGTTGGGATGGGGGCCGTTTGGACGTGTTAGTGACGCGCTGGACGAGGCCATCGTGCAAGCGGCGCGAGATGCCGTTGGGCCGATCTGTGATCTGATGGTCGATGCCGGCGGTAGCGATGCCTTCTGGCCCGGAACGCTGAAGTGGGCAGTGCGAACCGCCGAAATGCTCAGTGAGTACGACGTGACATGGTTTGAGGAGCCACTTCCCCCTGATGACCTGGACGGCTATATCGAGCTACGGCGCTTGTCGCCAGTGCCTATTGCCGCCGGCGAAGTGCTGACTCGCCGCCAGACATTCCAACCATGGATTTCGCGCGGGGCCCTGGACATCGTGCAACCGGATGTGACCAAGGTTGGCGGGATCTCCGAGGCACGGCGCATCGCATGGATGGCTGCCGAGCAGAATATCACGTATATACCCCATGGGTGGAATACCGCGATTGGCCTAGGCGTCGACTTACAACTAGCCTCTGCACTTCCTCAGACCCGCTGGGTAGAGTACCTTACGGGTTCCCCGTACATCGATGAGCTGGTTGCCATTCCATGGCAGCTGGACGATGCAGGAATGCTTCCAATTCCGACCGGTCCTGGTTTGGGCATTCGCCTGGATCCGGACGCTGTCGAACGATACTCGGGTCGACGGCTGATGCGCAGCGAACGTTCTTAACGAGCGTTATTTGTGGTCTCGGTCTTGTGCTCCACCGGTACTAATGTTCCTTCTCGAACTACTCGTGTGATGTCGTAGCGTACCGGCACTTGGCCACGTTTGCGGCTCTCCGCCTCCGCTAGCATTGCTTGTAGGTCGGCTTCAGTTTCCTGCAATGCAAGTGGATAGTGGACTTTGTCGGTAATGAGCATCGCGGAGCGGGTCAGACATACCGTGTGGTCGACATGCCCTCGCAGCCATTCCACTACTGCCGTTGGAGCTACCGGCAGTGCAACAATGATCTCTCGCGCCCCCAATGCCCGCACCGCCTTGACCGACACGCGCAATGTGCTTCCAGTGGCCGCTGTGTCATCTATAAGGATTACGCGCTGATCTACCGGTTCAAGTCGCTGCCGGCTGCCTCGATAGCCGGCGGCGCGCAGTTGCACCTCTTGTATGCCCTGTGTGATCGCTGGGCGCAGCGGATGAGCTCGGACTGCGAGACCCCGCAACCTTCGCCGGTTTACTACCATATGTCCGGGCTCGGCCAGTGCGCCGACAGAATGCCACGGTTGATCGGGCAGCCTTATTCGCTGAACTACTAATACATCGAGCGGTAGGCCAAGCAGGCGTGCGACCTCGTGGGCGACGACCACTCCACCTCGCGTTATGCCAAGCACAACAGCATCTGGCGTAGCGTACGGTCGCAATTCCGCTGCAAGGGCCTGCGCTGCTGAGCGCCTATTGGCAAAGACCAACGTACTTATAGGTATCACCGTTCCCCTCCCAGGTCACGAATCGCTTTTGACTGTGGCGGAGGCGACTTCTCCCACACGAGAAACTGTCGTCTGTTCCGGTAGAGCTGCGGGGATGGTGAGACGTGCCGCCCCGATCACGGCATCCGCGGCTCCATAGTACACATCGAGACGCCCGTCGCTGCGCAAATCGGTAGCAGTCGGAAATACCACGTTCGGCACGATGCCTTGCGTCTCATGGGGCAACTCCGGCTTTAGAATCGGCCTTGGTGACTGATAGAGGACCCGCGAAGGATCGGTGAGGTCCAGGACGGCCGCTCCTGCGGAGTAAACCAGCTGCTGGCCATATATACTGGACTGCAGCGAGACGCCGTGATACAGCATTAGCCAACCATAAGGGAGGCGCACCGGTGGAGCACCGCCCCCTATCTTGATATGCTCCCAGTCTGCTTGAGGCGTCATTAGTACTCGGTGTTCGTGCATCTCCATGAGATTGGAAACCTCAATCCGGTCACCGACCACTGGGGAATAGGAAATCCAGATAACCTCTGGTCGCGAGCGTAGTGCCGGGCTGTTCGCGAGTGAAAAGCTTGGCCGATGAATGAGTGCTATCGATGGCTGGCCGTTTGGGTCACGCACTAGCTCGGGGAATAAAAGCGCATCCTTGTTGGCGATTTCGTTGAGGTCTATCTCGCCTGGGCCGGAACTGAAGTGTAGTGGCCCGAGCCTTTCCCAATGAACAAGATCAGTTGAGATTGCGAGAGCAATGCGCGGCATGTTCGGCACATATGCGGTATAGGTCATCACATAGCTGCCCATCGCCGGAATGTAGGTGACCCTTGGATCTTCGACGCCTCCGCCTAATTGCGACCTTTCATACGATTCGCGGGGCTCTAATGCTAGCCCTAGCCGTTCAACGTCTACGGGATCGCCCTGCTGATTGAAGATGACCCGGCCGCGGCCGATGCGTGAGTAATTGCCCTCGGCCACGAGGCGCGGGAAAAGGTAGTACTCATCATCTGGCCCCCGCACTCCGCCAGGATTGAGCACGCCCCAAGCTTCCCACGGGTCATCTGGATCAGCGCGCATTACGATGCCAAGGCGCTGCATCTCGAACGGCTCCGCTGCGCTCTCAAACACTGTTCGTTCTCCCGATTTGATCGCTCCAGGATTTGTCAGCTTGTTCCTCAGAATGGCTATTTGTTTTGCGGCTGTCTACTTCCCAGTATCCCCCATGCTGGCACAATGATCGATTTCGCACAGGCAACGAAACTAATGCTCGAGGATCTGCCAAATGGACAGCGCTGGTCCGTTTCAGCCCCACCCGGCAATTGCGCACATGGCCCAGCCAGTTGCTCCCGTGGCCCCTGGATTTCCAAGGTACACAATGGCAGTTCGCCAATATACCGATGGGCCACGAGCCACTATTTTGTGACCGCACCGCCGGCATGAGTGGACCATCATGCCGGAAATATTTCAGACGCCCGCCACTTGGATGCCGTCCATCCCGGTGAAGTCGTAGCCGCACGACAGACAAATGGTGACATCTGGAGGAACTCAGCCAAGTTTGTCACAGCAAGCGTCCGCGCCAAGTGTTGCGCGACCATCATCCAAATATTGCTTGTTTGGTGATTGACTAGGACCCTGTGTTGCCAGCGGGCTCCTCGAGCTTCCTCGCAATGCAGTTGAAGAACTGCCCTGTCATCTTCCGCGCTGTTGAGGTCAGCAGCCGCGCACCCAGGCTGGCTAAGGTGCCGCTCACGACGACGTCCGCCGCCCACTGCAGTTGCGTCGTATCGGACCCCTCATCATGCAGCGTCATGGTGCTTGTCACGTCGACAGCGCTGATCGGCGCCACGCCGTGTGCTCGGGCCGTTGCCTTTGTGGGCGGGTCCTGATCGACAACGCTCACATCCATGGTAAATTTTGCCTTTACAAACCCGACGCCCACGCCTACCAGCGCCTTGAAATGCTGAGCATCCTCCACCTCGATGCCCTGAAAGCCGGGCAGACAAGGGCCGATCTGTTGCGGATCCATCAGCAATTGCCAAACTTTCTCGATCGGCGCCGCAATGGTCTGGCTGCCCTCAAAGTGCATATTGTTACCTCCTTGCGACAAGCGTGTTCATCGCACACCGCAGGTTAGCGGACCGGCTCGGTCGCCCTGAGTCGTGAATCGTTGAGGGTCACGCTCGAATTGGCTCCGGCAACCGGAGCAGCAGAAATAAAGGAATGGTCCGAGTGCCGGCGGGCCCCGTCGCCACGAGCACTGCATTAAGGGCCGGCATCACGGCGGGATGGTCATTCGCGGGGTCGGCGTGTACCAGGTTTCCGCCTACCGTTGCAAGGTTAAGCACGAGCGGGTCGGCTAGAGTACGCGAGGCTTCGACGAGCCCTGCACACCGCTTCCGAAGTAGCTCAGACTCTTCCAGATCCGCATCACGGACCAAAGCCCCAATGCGCAAGAGACCATCGGCCTCGCGGATCGCCTTCAGTCCTGCAATATAGTTGATATCTTTCAAGTAGACAGGTGCAGCGAGGCGTAACTTCATCAATGGTATAAGTGGGTGACCACCGGCCAAGATTTTTGCGTCCGCACCGTGCTCCTCTAACAGGGCGATTGCTTCGGGCAAAGCCTGGGGCGCCAGGTACTCAGATGTGGCCGGTATCATGCCAGGCACCTCCAGTGGCAACGCCACCGCAATGAATCCCATCGGTCAGGTCGGTCACGGCCTGGTGGCGCGATGGCGCGGCAACATCGCAATTACTTGGTGCCGGCACGTAAAGCGTTGTCACCTGAGTACCGGCAAATCTCTAGGCATATGCCAGCCACTATCCCCGATCATAGAATGACGGGTTTCACTTGTCCACCGTGCTTAATTCCTGATGAACCACATATGGGATGCGAGTGTGCAGACGGAAAAGTGGCTGCGACAGCCTCGATTGGCCGTCGTGAATCCGGGAGAGGATGAGGAATTGCAGTGAACGACCGTTCAGGATGCCGGTTCGAGGGGGGCGAGGGCCGTGATTGGATCCGTTTGCAACTCGTATACGAGTTCGTCACCACGGTCGGTGGAAAGCTGGAACTGGCCCAATGGTCGCAGAACCGTGCTGGGAAGTAGTACATCCCACCCGAGCTGGGCGGCCGCCACAGAAACTACTGCCTGGCCACCAAGGGCAATTGAAGCCAGTCGAGTGCAATGGCGAATAATCGGCGCATCAAGGGGAGAGTCGCTAAGATCCGCCTCGCCACTGTGGACGGCAATTACCAGCTTGAATTTCGCCTTCATATCGCCTGAGAAGTCGATCATTGCCTGAAACAGCTCGGTAGAGGCCATTAGTGCATGAGTGACACGTGAGAAGACGCCAATTATGGAGTCGATGCCGCGGCGTTCGGGCAATACGATTCCGCCCGCTAGTTCGATACATCGAACGGCAAATCCAT
>JAQBPC010000602.1 GCA_028287725.1 Chloroflexota bacterium
TCGCGGTACGGTAGCGTAAACCGTAAGGCCAACCTGCCTTCCAGGTAGTGGCGAACTGCACCGCAGTAGTATGCGAATTGGCGATCGAGCTCGCCCCCTGCATTGGCAGATTGTACGTGTTTCATACTGCGCCACATTACGGTGCTCGCGCCAACCTTCGCAGTATTGCGGGTGCGTCGACGACTGGAGTCACGTATCCCCAACGCACCTTCAACATACAGGTATGCACTACCGGCTTCGTTGTGCCCGTGACCTGAACTTCTAAAAATCTATTTCAGCTCGTGCGAAGTCGCTCCGTGTGGACCGCGTCTACTCCATCAGTGCGGTCTTGCCACGTTGTAACCGCTCAATATGCGATGAGAGGATTCTCATTCCCGTTTCACGCCCACCTCATCACATCGTAGTACCCTATAAGTGAAGTAGGCTGGGGCGGGCGTCCGGATTCTATGTAACGCTGAAAACGTTAGCAAGTTCGTCTGGACTGCATCAGGAAGCCGCCACTGCCCCGATCTTCGATGTGGCGGAGGCGCCGTGCTCTGATCATGGTGCGGTGTGGAGACACGAGCAATGCGCGTACTGGTGGTGGAGGATGAGGCGCGGATTGCGCGCTTCATCCAGCGGGGGCTCGAAGAAGAGCACCACGCCGTCGACATAGCCGTCGATGGCGATGAAGGTACGACGTTGGCCGCCATAAATGACTATGATGTGATCCTTCTCGATATCTTATTGCCGCGCAAGAATGGATTGGCCGTACTACGCGAGCTGCGCGAGCGAAACGTGAACGTTCCCATACTGATGGTCACAGCCAAGGACAGTGTCGAGGATAAGGTAGCCGGCCTCAATATCGGGGCGGATGACTACCTAACGAAGCCCTTTGCATTCGATGAGCTCATCGCCCGCCTTAATGCTCTGGCGCGCCGCCGCTCGCTCGACCGTGCACCCCTGCTGCGAGTGGACAACGTAACGCTCGATCCCCTCACGCACGAGGTTCGGCGCGGAGATCGGATGATTGAGCTGACCAACAAAGAGTACGAGTTGCTGGCTTTCCTGATGCGGCGGCCGGGTCAGGTGCTTACACGCACCCAGATTGCAGAGGGAGTCTGGGACTTGAACTTCGACAATGAATCCAACGTGATCGATGTCTATATTCGATATTTGCGCAAAAAGATCAGCGCCGGAAACGAGCGCCCCTTAATCCACACGGTGCGTGGCGTCGGCTACACTATCAAGGCCTGAGATGCGTGTACCACGATTCCCGGCACTGCCGGCGCGCTCCTCTTTGCGTGGACGACTTGCGCTGTGGTATTTGCTCGTGCTGGGACTTGTGTTTGCGCTCTTCGGCGCCGGCATTTACCTGGAGGTGCGGCAGTCGCAGCTCAATGGCGTAGATCAGGTGCTGCAAGCCCGAGCCCTGAATGTGGCCAGCCAAATCCACATCGGGACGAACGGCGTGGACTACCAGGGAGTCGACGCCCCTCGCGCAAATTCCGAGATCGCCGTGTATCTGTTTACGTTGCAAGGCAGTCTACAAGACCAAATTGCAGGCGCGTCCAGCTTGCCCCCGCAGCCCTCTGTGCTCGGTCCCGCCCTACAAGGTCATGCGGGTTGGGCAACGGTATGTGGGCTGCGCCTCTACATGATGCCGGTCCCCAGTGTCAACGACCAGGGACAGGGTCATGTTGCCGGCGTCGTGCAGGTGGTTGAGTCGCTCAACGCAGTCAACACGCAGCTCGCTAGGCTCTTGGCTTTGCTATTGCTTGCCACGCCGGCCCTGTTGCTCGTGGCCACTGCCGGCGGTATCTTTTTGGCTGGCCGTGCCCTCAGGCCGATCGATCGCATCACCAGCACGGCCGGCGCGATTGGCGCGGGCAACCTGACCGGTCGGTTGGGGCCGATGCCGGGTGCCGACGAAGTGACCCGCCTGGCTACCACTTTTGACGCGATGCTCGACCGCCTTGAGCGGGCGTTCGCACAACAGCGCCAGTTCGCCGCCGACGCCTCCCACGAATTGCGTACCCCTCTGACAATCATCAAGGGCGACCTCGACGTGCTGCTTCGTCGCCGGCGCAAGCCGGAGGAGTACGAAGAAGTGGCGCGCGGCGCAGACGAGGAGGTGACGCGGCTGGCCCGGCTTGTCGATGACTTGTTGACACTTGCGCGAGCCGACAGCGGCCAGGCCCAGATCGCCACTGAGTTCGTCTATCTCGACGCGCTAGTAGAGGACGTGGTGGCGGGATTGCGCCGCCTAGCGGAGACCGCCAACCTGTCGCTCGAGACAAATCTTCAGCGCGACGTGGCTGTACTGGGCGACCCGGACCGCCTTCGCCAACTGGTCATAAACCTCGTGAGCAATGCGATAAAGTACACTCTCGCGGGAGGCCGCGTCACGGTCACGCTCGAATCAGTGGACGGGTGGGCGCGTCTGGAGGTTGCCGACACGGGGATCGGTATCGCTTCGGAAGACCTACCGCACATCTTTGACCGCTTCTTCCGAGCCGACAAAGCCCGTGCAGGCAATGAGTCCGGCACCGGTCTCGGACTGTCGATCTCGCGCTGGGCGGCAGAGGCGCACGGAGGACGCATCTCGGTGCAAAGCCGCCTAGGGGAAGGCAGTGTGTTCACAGTCCTCCTGCCTCTCATCCTCGACTAAGCGCGTCACTCAAGAGGTTCGGCCAACCCTGCCAAGCACGATCACAAAGATTTGAGCGGCACAACATTACGAGACAGGGCAATACTGTTACCGTCGTGTTGACCCTGCGCCGGCACGTCAACGTCAGTCCTCAAGAGCGACATGTCGCTCTCTTGAATGTCGCCGCCCTCGCCCGTAACACCGTCGCCGAACACGTCGCGCGAACGATGAAGTTTGGCGGGTCTCGCCATCGTGCCCTATGCAACGTGGCGCCATTCTGCCGTCGCCACAAGCCACAAATCGGTCATTTAACTGCGTAACGGCACATTAAATACTTCTCAGAGTAGGTTAATAGCGCTCTCATGGATGGGGTGGATACTACATACATGAGGTGCGGCGAACCCGGGATGATCCAAACCTCAGCCCAATATTTTGGAAAGGAGGTGCGACCCATGAATGAAGCAATTGGTCTGGAGACCACAACGGAGCCGGTCTCGAATGAGCCCGATACTGGGGTTGACGTTCAGCAGAGCGGCGACTTCCAGGGAGACTACTAAACCCAACGTAACTCAGGCACGGGGGCGGCCGGTAGACGTACCGGCCGTCCCTTTCCATTGCCCTCGACATGGTGGCAGGAAGGCGTAC
>JAQBPC010000648.1 GCA_028287725.1 Chloroflexota bacterium
TAGGCCTTCCCCGCGAGTGAGTCGAGACCAAGATGCTCGATGAGTGCCTTGCGTGCGCCGTCCACGCTGAAATGCTCCTGGGCGAGTGGCGTCATGACGCAACCGGGAAGCGTGATTGGCGGCATGATGTCACCAGGCTCGCCGATAAGTCCAGCTCCGTCGCTTAAGTGCTCGGTTAGTGGGTGCAGGACCTCCTGTATGGCTTCTTGGGCCCACAGGCACTCGGCAGGTCCAACGCGTGTGAGCTCGCGCAATAGTGCAGGCTCGATTGGGTCGGCAACCACATGCTGGAGGTAAAACTCGCCAGTTGAAATATCCGCGTATGCAAATCCCGCGGCGCCGTCTAAAAGCAGCACAGACGCGAGAAAATTGTTCCGGCCGCTTTCAAGCAGGCTTGGCTCACGCAATGTACCTGGAGTGATGACTCGCACCACGCGTCGCTCGACGAGCCCTTTCGAGCTGCGCGGATCACCAATCTGGTCGGCAATCGCCACCTTGTAGCCGCGCTCAACCAACCGCGCTATGTGACCATCGGCATGATGGCACGGCACCCCAGCCATGGGCGACCGCGCGCCCTTCGCGAATTGCCGGCCCGTTAACGTTAGGCCCAGCTCGCGGGCGGCAACCTCCGCGTCGGCATCGAACATCTCATAGAAGTCGCCCAAGCGGAACAACAGGATCGCGTCCGGGTACTGGGCCCTCAAGCGGAGATATTGTTGTCGAACCGGGGTACTCACCCGACGTGTATGCCCTGTTCCACCAGCAATATAAGCTTACCGAGGCGAAGTTCATCACCAACCGATATTGGTGTCGGCGAGTGGGAGGGCAAGCGGGCACCGTTGACGAGGGTATAATTTGTGCTCATCAGGTCTTCCACAAGCCATTGACCGGTCCGCCAGATTAGGCGGCAGTGGCGCCGGGAGACCCCCGCCTGCTGAGCAGCTTCCAGGCTCAGATCTATATCAGGCCGCACTCCGGATCGTGAGTCGGCCCTGCCAAGAATCACCTGTTCTTGCGAAGGAACGGGGATCCTGCGGCCTGCTGGAGTGACGAGGAAGAACGTATCAGGCGGTACGTCAGCGGCCGGTTCCGAACCGTCGCCATCGACTCTGTCATCCAGAATGACGGTATCAGGACGATTCTTGCTCCTGCCAATCAAGCCAGGATCGACGAGCGCTGCTGTATTATGTCGCGCGCGCATACCGGAAAACAGCGCCTCGTCGTCGAGACTACTGCCACACTGATCGCAGAAAAGCGCGCCTTCAATATTCTCAAATTGGCATTGCGTGCAGCGAGACATCTGTTATTGCACGCGCACAATTACAACGCTGATGTTATCAACCCCACCATTCTGATTTGCCGCGTCAACTAACGACGTGGCTGCCTCCGTTGGATCTGCAAGCTCTTCGACAATAGCTCGAATATCTTCGTCTCGAACCATCTCCCACAATCCGTCGGAACACAACAACAGAATATCACCACCCTGCAACCTGTGCATGGCAATATCGGGATTGGCGTCAGGTCTCGTGCCAAGCGCATTATATATCAGGTTGCGATGCGGATGCTTGTAGACATCATCTTCGGTTATGAGACCTTGCCGCACGAGACTGCCAACCAGGGAGTGGTCTTGCGTCAGGCTACGTATCGTTCCGTCGCGCAATATATATGTGCGACTGTCGCCGATATTGCCGATGAGCGCGAGGTCGCCTGTAACCATGACTACCGTTAAAGTTGAGCCAAGTCCGGCAGTGTCCGGGTTTTGCAAACCGTGTTCGCGGATACGATGGTTGCACTGCTGCATCGCGCCTGAAAGTAGGTCAACCAACGACAAATTCGGAGCCTCGGTGGGCTCATCATTCTCGACCAATCTCCCAGTGACGACATCATCACCAAAAGCCGGCGTGGCCCCCACAGTGTGCTCCAGGAACTGGCCGAGCTCTTCCCGAACCGTGTCTATCGCAATCTGACTTGCAATCTCACCTGCGCTCTGCCCACCCATGCCATCGGCAACGGCATAGAGTCCAACAGGTGTTTTAGAACCCTGAAGGGTATAGCAAAGTACATTGTCCTGGTTCTGGGAACGCCGGCGTCCACGGTCGGTTAGTGCATATGCCGCGAGCTGCATCCGTGAGCGATCTCCCCATCGTTCGCCTTTGGCGATATAAGCACCATTATACACGAAGGGCCAGCCACCTCCGGGGCAATCGGGTATTACCCGAGATCACCATGTGATCCAAGCACCAGCGTTGCCGCAACAAGTCCAGCTGTCTCCGAGCGAAGCACGCGCGAGCCGAGCGTGACTGGAGTTAGTCCTGCCGCAATCGCTTCACTTCGTTCGCCCTCGGTAAGTCCACCTTCAGGACCAACGAAGATATCGACGTTGGAGTTGTCAGGCTTCAGTACATCCCGCAGTGACTTCGAGCGTTCACGCTCGTCAAGTAGTAATCGCTGGCCGTCCCGGTGGTCGCCACCTGCCTGTGTGATCGTAGAGAACTGTGAAACGGGCTCTACGATCGGCAGCCGGCAACGCTCGCATTGCTCCGCCGCCTCTTGAACTACCGACCTGTATCTTTCGAGCCGGCCGCTATAGTCGGCGTGCTGCGTGCGTTCAAAGAGCACAGGAGTGAAAGCACTGATCCCTATCTCCGTGCCCTTTTGTAGGAGCCATGTGAAGCGATCGCCGCGCAGGGCACTTTGGTACAGCCGCACGTTGCAAATGGGCTCCGGCCGTCCCTGCCGTCGCTCAAGTGACGTGGCCCATACTGTCGAGTTAGCGTTGCGCAGTTCAGCCAGAATCTCGTCGCCACTACCATCGCAGACCAGCAAGCGATTACCGTAAGTAAGGCGTAAAACCCGTTTGATCTGGTGCTGCTGCGCTGCGTCAAACGTGATGTGATCGGCTGTGACCGAGTCGGGCCCTACGAAGAAGCGCTGGAGGGCGTGGTGGCCAGCCTGGCTAAGAGCGTCACCCTTTCGTCTTCACCGTTTCGATCTTCAATGCGATAGCCTTCGCGCGCAAGCACGTCCGCCACCTCATCAGCCCTTTCGCGGATAATGCCGGAGGCCACCAAGAGCGCGCCCGGTCGCGAGGCCAATACAAAGGCGGGCGCCAGCTTTATGAGCACATTGGCGATGATATTTGCCACAATCATGTCTGCCGGAGGCTGGTCGGGCGACAGCACCACCTGGTCAATAGCTGTGGAGTTGGTATCGATACGATGAATTCGAAGCTTGTCCAGCACTCCGTTACGACGAGCGTTTTCCTCGGTAGCCTCGACAGCCACCTCGGCGATGTCACGCGCAAGCACGAGGTCCGCTCCAAGTCGCGCCGCGGCAACGGCGAGTATCCCAGAGCCGGTTCCCTGGTCGAGTATTGTCCATCCTGGCTGAACCAATCGTTCGACTTGCGCAAGGCACATTCGGGTGGTTTGATGCACGCCAGTGCCGAACGCCATACCCGGATCAATCTCGACGACGACTGTGCCTGGATCAACGTCAACGTCGCGCCACGTCGGCTTGATCAACAAGCTGCCGATGCGCAAAGGCTGATAGTGCTCTTTCCACGCGTTCGCCCAGTCATCTTCGGCGATCTTGCGTACCTGCAGCTCACCGATCGGTGCAAGGTTGAACGCGCTCAGATGCCACAGACCTTCTTCGATACGCTTGCGGCGCTGTTCGCCCTCAGCCGTATCGGGAAGGTATGTTGAAACTTTCGCCGGGCGAAGGAAGTCGATTCCGTACCGTTCCCCTTCGGGATCCGTGTAAAACGGTTGATCGACTGCCACTCCGCCCTCACCATGCTGATGAAAAAGCGCGCTTAGCGCCTCGACAGCCGCAAGATCAGCGGTGACCGAGAGTTCAAGCCACATCAAATACCGAGGCTGTCCTTTACCTTTGAGAAGAATCCGCGCTCATGCCCGTCCCCGTGCTGAGCCGACAAGCTGGACAATTCCTCGTATAGCTCTCGTTCACGAGATGAAAGTGTCGAAGGTGTGCGCAGCTTCACCGTGACGTATTGATCTCCTCGACCCATGCTCCTGAGCCGCGGTATGCCTTTGTCGCGCAATCGGAACATCTTGCCGGTCTGTGTGCCGGCAGGAATCGTCAGCTTCTCCGTGCCGTCTATCGTGGGCACATCTACCTGGATGCCAAGCGCTGCACTCGGGAATGAAAGCGGCAGCTCGATGTGGATGTCCGCCCCGTCGCGCTTGAACTGAGCATGTGGCTTTACATTCAATACGACGTAGAGATTACCGGGAATGCCACCGTGCGGGCCTGACTCGCCTTCGCCGGTCAGGCGAATTTGTTGGTCGTTATCGACACCGGGTGGAATCTTGACGTTGAGGACTTTCGTCGCATGAACGCGGCCCTCGCCCTTGCATTCTTTGCATGGCGTAGAGATGATCTGGCCTTCGCCCCTGCAGCGATTGCACACCGTGACATTGACGAACTGGCCGAAGAACGACTGCTGGACTTTGCGAAGCTCGCCGGTACCGTTGCACTGCGTGCACCGCTTTAGCTCAGAATTCGGCTCCGCGCCTTTACCTTCGCAGCGTACGCAACTCTCCCAACGCGGGATGGAGAGTTCCTTCTCGCTACCAAAGACTGCCTCTTCGAACGTGATGGTGAGGTCGTACCTCAGATCGGCGCCGCGTTGTGGGCCTCTTCGACCAGGGGCACCAGCGGCCCCGCCAAAGATACTGCCAAACTGCTCGAAGATGTCGGCGAACGAGCCGAATCCGCCAAAGTTGCCATACTCGCCGCCCGCGCCGTTGACGCCTGCGTGCCCATATTGATCGTAGAGTTGGCGCTTTTGCGGGTCGTTTAGGACCTCATACGCCTCGCTGACTTCCTTAAAGCTTGCTTCCGCACCAGGCTCGGGATTCACATCCGGATGATACTGGCGAGCCATCTTGCGGAAGGCACGCTTAAGCGCAGCGTCGTCAGCATCGCGCTGGACGCCTAATATATCGTAGTAATCACGCTTTGTCTGTGCCAATGTTCTTTCCGCCCGCTTCTCTGCTCACCTATTGCCTTGCCGGTTGCCTGAGCGTCGGCACCGTAGTTCGGGAAGTGCGCCAAACCCTGCGGTCGGATGACCGCAGGGTGCAGCGTCTACTATATTCCGAAATGTACCAGGAAGCATACCGATTACCAATAACCGGCGTGCTAGACCTCCTTGAATTCGCCCTCGACAGTATTTTCGTCGTGTGGCGAATGTGTTTTTGGTTCCTCGGCGTGGCCATTGGCCCCACCGAAGCCGGCTTCGCCTTCGTAGCCTGAGCCAGTGTCAGCGTTGGCCTGACCGTAGATTGCACT
>JAQBPC010000697.1 GCA_028287725.1 Chloroflexota bacterium
CACTTTCCCCTGGCTGATCGCGTTCAACTCTTAGTGCAGGATCCTCAGGATTGTCAGGCATGCCTGCCCCACCCATCGGCTCGCCATCTCGGTTCTCGATATCTCGTCCATAAGGGTTGGCATCATCAAGATATGGCTGGCCTTCATCAGACTCGCGCCGAGGGTCTTCCGGACTAAGCGCAGCGGTATTTGGGACCTCCGCTCGAGGATAATCGTCGGCAGACTGAGTCTCGGCGTATCCTGGAGTGCCATCGACGCCGGTAGGTCGCGTCTCCGGAGTGGGCACTGCGCGAGGATAGTCCAAAGCACCACCATTCCGCAGGAGCATTCCATTACCGCCTTGCTCTGGCGTCGTGACTGCTTCTCGGACAGCCGTTGGCGGAACTGTGCCATCATCGCTCGCGCTCCGCATCATATCGCGCCACTGGCCGCTGGATTGAGCGCGATTCTGAGTACCTGGCTGTCCCATGCCGGTGTTCCCCGCCGAAGTGTCTCCACCGTGCCGGCGCAATATATCGTTCGCAAGAATCTCACGCCCATTTGGCTGCACCATAACCAGGGTCTGCCCACCTTGAACCTGTGCCTCATAGAGGGCTGCCTCTTCACTTGGAATATCCATTCCGGAGAGACTGCCTGACGCTGCATCTCTTGAATCGCTATGCCGCGAATCAGGTGACGAATCGTCATCCCTGCGATGCTCGTAGTTGCCATCCATAGCGCCCGGCGTAACCAGACCGATCGCCTGGTCAGGAAAACCAGATGCCTTTAGATCGTGTATCGCCGATGCGGCCTTCTCTTTCGACTCGAACAATGCAGCAATAGGCTCTGCCATCGACATCTCCTTGCTAGGCATCACGCCTCTACCTGCTTGTGCGGCAAGCTGTCCACGTACCGAGCGCGCGAACCGGGCTCATCACCCACTATCGGTCGCAACGCGCTTGTAGTCATCAACCTTAAGGGCGGACCAGTCTCGGCTTGCGGGCTAGTCCATTTTGGATCGTGGTATCAACCGGACAGGCGGTGTAGCAGGGTCCCTGCCTGCACCAGAATGTGGTGAGACACGCCGAGGGCAAACGAAGCCAAAAATGACGCCGAATGCTCTCCGGCATGGAGACAACCCCATTGGCCGCGCAAGTGGGGCAAGCGCAAGAACAGGAGATTATAGTGGGAGTATATGCGCGACAAATCGAGTGCTTGAGCTGCTCGAACAGCCGTGGCTTTGTCCATCACACAGAGACAAGTAGCATGCCCGTGAGTCAGGCTGAAGCTCTGGCGCTGCCGCCACGGGCAATTCTCACCTGTGGTCGCTGCGGCAGCTCAAGCCTGATTCGATCTTGGGGCGACGCCACACCGTATGCGACTAAAGGCTATGTAGGCCGCCGTCGCCGTCGCCGGTCCGCAGCAGCCTCAACCCCGGCTACCAGCGCGCAGTAAAAAAGGCACTATCGACCAATCGCGTGTCGATCGAAGGATACCCCATCCAGACCAGCCTGGATGGGGTATCCTTTGTTTTGTGCCGCGTGTCGCCTTGTATCTAGCGATGCCCTACTACTGGGCTATGCATCGATAGTTACAGCTTTGACATGGCGGTCGTAACAAGCTATAGTGACGCAACGATTGGCTGGCCCATTAGCGGGATACTGTCCGGCGGAACGGGGCCGTAGGACCCGTTTCGATACGGGGTTCGACGCCGCAGCGACCGGGGCGGGGAGGCAGCATGATTCCGGAAATTGGGCTACCTGGATATCGGGTCGTCGTAGCGGAAGACAATCAGCAGATACGCGAGTTGCTCAAACAGCAGCTCGTCGAGCTTGGTCATACCGTGGTGGGCGAAGCTCGTGACGGAGCTGAGGTAGTTACCTTGGCGACACGTGAAAAGCCCGATGTCGTGGTTATAGACTGGGGCTTGCCGATTCAGGATGGTCTTGCCGCCACATCAAGTATTACTCGCGTATCGCCGACGGCAGTCGTCATACTAAGCGCCTATGTTGCAGGTGGCGACCCCGAGGCCGACGCACGAGAAGCTGGTGCGCATGCGTTTCTCGCCAAACCATACCTTATTGAAGATCTCGACGAGGCGCTGGAGCAGGCGGTAAAGCGCTATAAGCGCACCACCGCCAGCGCGGCGAAGCTCGGCCGAGACGGCCTCGATGCAAGGAATGGTTAACGGTTAACGCATTCTGCCGGCGCTGCGGTGGCACTGCGTTTTGACACTCCTGCCCCCTTCGAGCCGCAGTCGTCGTGCGCGTCCTGCGCTCAAACCGCACGGGGCCGTTAACTGTACGAGTGATATACTCAGTGAAGTTGGGAAGGCCGGACCAATGATCTGCTCTGTGAGCCTCAAAAGGGACAATATTCTATAGTGCGACCCGCAAACTTAGCCGATCGCGACCAGGTGACCCCACTTCTCGAGGCCATCCGGGCGATTAACGGCAATATCCGTTTACCTGGCTTGTTCGGCACTGTCGTCAAAATGTCGTGCTCGATTGCGGATTGTGACAGCGCGACGTTGTATGTGCGGGACAACGGTGTGATGCGGTGCGCGGCCGTGTGTGAAGCCGGTAAAGAGCCGCAAATTCTGGCTAAGTCGCTGCCGATCATTGAACATTGGCAACCGCTCCGGCATATGCTGGCGAACTTCCGCCCATTCCTCATCGAAGATACAAGTGCCAATCCAACCTGGGCCGACTTGGTACCATGCTCTCCTGCCGAAGAGCCGATCACGACATGGCTCGGCGTCCCGTTGCTCCATGACGAAAGACTGCTCGGCTTCCTGGGCATAGGGCATAATGTGCGCACCGAGTACGATTTGGATGGGCCTGGCTACATCGAGGAGTTCG
>JAQBPC010000718.1 GCA_028287725.1 Chloroflexota bacterium
TCGTACATACGCCGGGTCACCGGCCTGAATTGTTCTCAATTCTGATTACGAATCCGACGCGCAGCCCTGAGCCCTCGATGGTGTTGACCGGCGACTCACTTCTCGTAGGTGATGTGGGACGGCCCGATTTCGGAGGTGGAGACGCCGCCGCTCAATATGAGAGCCTGGGCCGTCTACTCCGCCTGCCGGACTGGGTAGCAGTCTTTCCCGGCCACTTCGAAGGACCTTGCGGCAAGGGAATGTGTGGTCGACCTAGCACCACTAACGGCTTTGAGCGCCTGTTCAACCCTCTGACACGGCATGACAGAAGCCGCTTTCTGTCGACCCTTACTGATGGCGTGCCGGCGCGCCCGCTTAATATGGTCGCGATCGAAGCGACGAATCGTGGAGCCGCCGATATGCCCTGGGCTATGCCGACCGTTGCTGCGCCGGTTCGGGAGGTAAATATGGCGGCGCTCGAAGCACGGTCCCATGAGACGGTTGTACTTGATGTACGTGAGCCGCAAGAGTACGCGCACGGGCACATCCCAGGCGCGGTGAGCCTGCCTCAGGCCGAGCTTGCCTCCCGGTTGGCCGAAGTTCCGGCTGACCGGCCTGTGTTCGTAGTATGCCAGGCAGGCAGCCGGTCGCGACGCGCAGCGCAGTTCCTACAACAGGTCGGGTTCACAGATATTAGTAGTGTCGCGGGCGGGACGGGAGCATGGCGCGAGCTCGGCAAGCCGCTGTCTCTGGGCGACACGGACACACCGCATCCGAGAGTCGTTGAATCGGAGTGGGCTCATGCTGGTGCCGGGGCCGCCATGAATTGGGTCGTCTGAGATCCGTTTCCGAATCGCATCTGCGCCGCGCTACTTTTCTACTTGTGTTTTCGAGCTATGAAGTGGCGTTGCGGGTCCGGTAAGCGCTTCCGCATAATCGGGGTTCAATCCGACGGACTATGTGGTCCTATGTGACGACGGGCGACTCATTTCGGTATTGCCTGTAACGACCTTCGGCGACGACCGAACGCAGGCGCATAACCGCCGAATGCAGGTCGCGATACGTCGTGTAGAGTGGTGCTATTCCCAGCCGAATCGTCTCGGGCGCGCGGAAATCGGGAATGACATTCATCTCTTGTATGAGGGCGAGGTCGATCCTGAGTGCCTCGTCATGGCCTATCGCGAGGTGCGAGCCGCGCCGATGCTCGTCGCGTGGTGAGTTGAGGCGGAAGCCTAACGGTGCAAGGAGATCTTCCCAAAGCTCGATCAGGTATGCACTCTGCGCCAGCGACTTGGCGCGAACGTTCTGTATGCCGGCTTCCAGAAGGATGTCGACTCCTGGCTCAATGAGCGCAAGCGAAACGACCGGCGGTGTCCCCGTGAGGTGGCGGCGTATGCCTTCCGCCGGTTGATATGCGATGCCGAAGTCAAATAAGTCGCGCTGACCCATCCAACCAGGAATAGTGTTGCCGATCTGATCCTGTAGGTCGCGCCGGACATAGAGGAACGCCGGCGCGCCAGGGCCTCCATTGAGGTACTTGTAGGTGCAGCCTATTGCAAAGTCCACCCCCGCTACTTCAAGGTCGATCGGCATCGCTCCCACGGAATGACTCAGGTCCCACAACACCAACGCACCTGCTTCGTGGGCGGCCGCGGTCAGCAAGGCAATGTCGTACGTATACCCGCTCTTGAACGTAGTGTGGGACAGAGACAGCAGCGCCGTGCGACTATCGAGCGCTGCCAGTAAATCTGCCTCGGGCCCATAGATGCCGTCAGACGATCGGACGATTTCCATGCTGTGCCGGGCGCCAAGCATCTCTGTCGCCGCGTGAAGTCCGTACAGGTCCGAGGGGAAGTTGAGGTCATCGGTGAGGACTTGACTGCGATCCGGCCGAAGTCGGAGTGCGGCAATTGCCAGCTTGAAGAGGTTCACCGATGTGGAGTCGGCGACAATCACCTCGTCCGGACTTGCGCCAATCAATCTGGCAATCTTCGCGCCTATCCGTTCTGGAGCGGCGAACCAGCTATCGTTCCAACCCCGAATCAGGCGGCCTCCCCACTGGTGGTGCACGAGGTCTTCCGCGAGCAATAGTGTTGCTTTGGGAAGTCGACCGAGTGAATTGCCGTCCAGGTAGATGAGGTCGGGTTCCTCAACAACAAACCGCTCGCGAAAGTGGGCGAGCGGATCACGCGCGTCGAGCTCGTCAGCATAGCTGGAATCTGTCCTACCCTGGCCAGCAATTCGCTCATGGTCCACCGTCACCTCCAATTGGCAGCCCGGATTGTTTAAAAGCCAGGGTCGTAAAACCTAATACACTATTCTATCCATCTTCGACCAAGCCTCCTGCTGCGTTCGCCTGTCGGTGATGCGCACATATTCCCAGGCTACGTGTGCAAGTGCCGGCAAACGAGCTAGCACCCGTTATCTACCAGTTAGGTAGATTTACGAAATAAGCAGTCTTGCTGCCCCAAGTTGCGATGACGCAATGCGCTCTCGCGGCGGATGTATCTGAACATGGTCAACCGATTTACGAAGCGGGCAGACTTTCAGCTTACCTGTAGCGATTTCGCCGGCGACGCCGGGGCGATGTTGACCAGGCTAAGCACGAGATGAGGTGTGATAGTTGTTCATTCGATGCTGCATGGTTCTCGTGGTCGCTTCGAGCGTGACCTTGTCAGGCGATCTGGAGTTCGCTCACGGCGGCACCGCAGCGGAATTGCATCATGTGACTCCGCTCGTCTCGACGCCTAGTACTGGCGGAGTCTTTTCACAACGTTCGTCAATCGCGGGGGCCATGTTGCCGAAGCGAGCGACAGCGACTGCATCATCTCGTACTACGCCACACCCAAAGGCAACAGTTACGGCAACTCGAGTGCCCTCGAGATCCGTTCAGCGGACTCCGCCTCGGCGCCCGACGACTTCGATACGCCTGTGTGCGGGCGCTAACCCACCGTGCGCCGGGAATGCTCTACTGCCAGGCACGCTGCTCATTGCCGACAGGGGAAATAGCCGCCTGATCGAGGTCAACGCGGCTAAGCATGTACTATGGACGTTTCCTCGGCCCGGCGACCTTCGTCCCGGGCAGGCATTCCAGGGGCCCGATGATGCCTTTTTTACTCCAGACAGGCGCTCGATAATTACCAATCAGGAAGAGGCGCAAACCGTCGGGCTCATCGACTATCGCTCACATCGATTGGTCTGGCAATATGGGCACCTTGGCATTCGCGGAAGCGCACCAGGATATCTCAATGAGCCCGATGATGCCTACCAGCGTCGGGACGGCTTGGTGACCGTGGCGGACATTCGTAACTGCAGAATAGTCTTCCTCTCACGTGCAGGCAACGTCGTGCGTCAGTATGGACAAACCGGCGTGTGCGTCCATAATCCGCCATACACCTTCGCCTCACCTAACGGCGACACGCCGTTGAGCGACGGCGGGATGCTGGTCACCGAGATTGGTGGCAGCCATGTCGTACGGCTGAGCGCGCGAGGCAAGGTGGTCTTTGACATTACGGTCCCTTGGGTTTCCTATCCGTCGGACGCGCAGCTGCTAGCCGATGGAACCATTCTGTTGAGTGACTATAGCTATGACGGTGGAATCGTACGTGTCAGTGCTTCTGGACGTTTACTATGGCGCTACACCCCGACGCGCGCTATCGACCGGCTCAACCACCCCTCACTCGCGATCATGCTACCTAACGGCCTTATAGCGACGAATGACGATTGGAACCATCGAGTGTTACTGATCGACCCGCGTCGCAACTCCATAGTTTGGCAATACGGCATCACCGGCGCGGCGGGAGTCTCGCCAGGGTACCTGAACATCCCCGACGGCATCGACTTCCGACAAACCGGAACATAACTGGACATCCGGCAGTAACAGAATGTCGTTAGCCTTTTCAGTTGCTGGCACTGTCGCTGAGCTATAACGAACTGACGCTTCGCACTCACCACTAGTTTCCGATTTCCTGCGGTGCAGCTCGCTTCACGCTACGCCTGGCCAGGGTATATTCCGCCAATACGGTTGGAGAACCCCGAATGAAGCGTACGAGCAAAACCGGCCGCGCAGTGGCGCGGCATCCGAAAAAGCCTTCAAAGCTCCCGATGGTAATCCTGCTTTCAGCTGGGTTCACGCTATTTGCGGGTTTCATGATAGTTGCCGGCTTGCTGGCACTCCTGGGGATTGCCGCGTATCGCTACTACAATGCAGTCGTGCCCGATGGAGTGCAGTCGGTCACTGCATTCGAAAGCCAGCCGGTTGCTGTAAGTCTTATCGAAGATCGCAAGGGTTACACACTGCAAGAGCTCGTAAACCCGTCACTTGGCACGCGCGTCTTGATTCCACTTACGAGGATTCCGCATAGCTTGATTTGGGCGACTATCGACACCGAGAACGCCACGTTCTACAGAGATATTGGAATAGATCCAATTCGTATATTCAGTGCCGCCAAAACAGATGTCTTTGGAAGGACGGGCCTGCAAGGCGCCTCGACTATTACACAGCAGCTGGTCAAGCTTGCAATCTTTCCTTCAAACGTGGGCATCGCGCCAAAGCTTGACAAGACCAATTTACAGAAGAAGCTCAGGGAAATCGTCACAGCGATTGGCCTTACCAGAGATATCAAGCGATGTAGTCTCAGGTGCCGGAAAGACGCAATCCTTGAGATGTACTTCAACACCGTGCCATACGGAGTGGCCGGCGGCGACATTAATGGCGTTGAAGCGGCCTCGGAGTATTTCTTTGGCATTCCCGCATCACAGCTCGACCTGGCACGGTCGGCGCTTATCGCCGGGTTGCCACAGGCGCCGAGTGAATACAACCCGCTGGTATTCCCAGATAGAGCGAAGGCACGCCAGATTTACGTCCTCCACCGGATGCTGGCACAAAGGCACATCACCGAGGCGCAGTTTTCCGCCGCCGAAGCGGAGCCACTGCATTACCACTTCAAGCCCATAGTCGCGCACAATGCTGAGAAAACGAACGAGTCGTACTTTGTCCACTGGCTACTCAAAGATTATCTCAGTCAGGCCGCGAACCTAAAAAGGTTTGGTATTCCCGACTTGCAGCGACCGAATGACATTTACCGAGACTTCATCTTCCAGACCACACTCGATCCTGACTGGCAAAACGCTGCCCAGGACATCATCAACCGGCAAGTTGCCAGTAACAGCGCGGTAAATATGACGGATGGCGCGCTGGTCGCGATTGATCCGCGGAGCAATGAAATCAAGGCGTATGTCGGCGGTGTAGGCTACGGCTCAGGCATTAGCGGCGCACAATATGACATGGCCTGGCAGATGCGGCAGGCCGGCTCGTCGTTCAAGCCGTTCATGTACGTAACCGCCTTCGAGAACGGGCACTTTCCCGCCGAGACGATTGACGATTCGTACGTGTCATTTCCGAACTTCGGCTCCCAAGGCCCCTACACCCCACTGAATTATGACCTCCACTATCACGGATTGGTGACTTTGCGCCAGGCACTTGCGAACTCCTACAACGTGCCGGCGGTCAAGACCCTCTATTCAATCGGGCTGGACGGTATCAAGAAGGTAATACACACCACCAATAGCGTGGGATACCATCTCCAGGTTCAAAATCCCCGTGATCTAGGGCTGTCACTGGCACTCGGCGCGGATCCTGGTCGATTGCTCGACGAGGTTAATGGCTACGCCGTCTTCGCCAACAACGGCGTCTATCGCCCGTACATGCCGCTTACGGCCATCTACCGACGACAGCCGGATGGAACACGGAAATTGCTCTGGAAGTACAAGCCACCGAAGGGCGAGCAGGTTATCGCACCCCAATTTTCGTACTTGATCACCAACATACTCAGCGATACGGCTGCGAAAGTGCCGGCATTTGGCCAGGCGGCCTACGACTATTTAGGCTTACCGGACCGACCGGTAGCCAGCAAAACCGGGACCACGAGCGATTTTAAGGACAATCTGACGTTGGGCTATACGCCGGATCTGGTCGCGGGAGTATGGGTCGGCAATCCGAACAACACGCCAATGCTAGGTTCGACAGGCATTACTGGCGCCGCTCCAGCATGGCACGCGTTTATGGTAAATGCTTTGCATGGGACCGCGCCGCAGCAGTTTATACAGCCGACCGGCATCATCACCGCCACGGTCGCGCGTTACGCTCCTGCAGGCAGCCGGCCCGGATTAGCGGCAAGCGGCAAAGGTGTAACCGACATTTTCGCCGCGGGTACCGTCCCGACGACCTTCGATAATCCGTCGCACGACGTATATTCCGGCCACGTGCAGATTGCGCCATCGTCCACACATTCGGCCCCAGGTACAACGGTCACCACGACGACCGACCCTGCCGCCAGCAATCCATGCAACAGCAGCGCATACAGCTATACCACCGTGACGCGAAACGGGCAGCTCTATTACGACGTCATGTGCCAGTAGACCTGCGTACACGCCGGCAGGGCTTGCTCGGGCTCGGCCCCACCCCCAGGTACGTCGGTCTTACGCTCTATGCCCCTCCCCAGGTAACGATCAGGTCCGTCGCATAACCGGCGAGGAACCCGAGTAACAGGCCCCAACCCGCAAGCTCACGGAATCCAAGCCGCCGGCCGGCGTTAAGCAGCTCTCCCACCACATAGAGAATGCTGCCAGCCGCCAAGCTGAGGAAGGCGACAAAGACGTATGTCGACTGAAAGCCGAAGCCCACAATGGTCCCCAGAAAGGTTGGACCGCCACCGATGAGTCCGACCAATGCGAGGAACCGCCAGCTTGGGCGAACGCCCGCGGCCACGAGAGGCGCCCCGATGCCGAACCCTTCTGTCATGTTGTGCAGGCCAAACCCGATGATCAATATCGTGGCGAGGCTGATCGCGCCGGTCACAGCTGACTGCCCGATTGCCAGACCTTCGGAGAAGTTGTGGGCGCCAATGCCAACCGCAATCATGAGGGCAAGTTGGCGGGGCGTTACGTCGCCGGCGCGTACACCGTGGGCAGTCGGACGGATCAAGGTCTTCTCAATGTAGAACAGGCCGAGCAACCCGAGGCCGAAGCCCACAACGAAGAGCGTTACTAGGCCTACAAACGGCGCGACAGCCCCATGCTTGGCGTTGGCGAGGGCAATATTGACTGGGTCGCTAGCCTTGGTGATCACGTCCCAAAGCAAAAAGACCAGGATACCGGCGGCCAGGGCATTGCAAAAGCCCTGGAGGGCGCGACTTGGTTCTTTGAGACGTGCCAGCGGCAGTCCCAACAGTATCGTGAATCCTGCGATCGCACCCAGCACCACCGTGGTCGAGAAATCCACCCCGTAATCTCCTAGCTGCCAAAGCCCGATGTCTTCAACTCGTCGATAGCTTACTAGTCCGGTCGGATATTTGTCAACGCGGCGTAGAGCGGCATATAAACCTATATTGACAGGCGGTGCAGAGCTAATGTGAGGCAACTGCCGGCGTACCAACGTGCGTGCGCCCCGTCACCTGGTCTTGCTAGGACACGTTGGATTTCGCATGCCGACAAGCGTGCAATCCACCGCTGCTTGCTGGTCCTCGCCGCTCAGCACTATAGGGCATTGTCCTCGAGTCGCCTCCGAACCTTTGCCACATATCCGTCAGACTGAGGGCCGCTGACCCGCAGGCGCTCAGGAGATCCCGTAACGCTTCCTGCCTGGACCGAAGGGCCTAACGGGCCGATTTCGGTACGGTTGGTGATGCTGCAGGGTGGGGCTCCGCAAGTCGTGCGGTCTAGTTCCGCAAGGCGTGAAAAAGCGCTTGGGTCTCGCGATCCGGCTCCAGATCCAGCTCGCTCTTAAGGGCTGTCGTCAAGCGGCGATACATACGGATTGCCTCCGCGCGCCGCCCGCTGGCGGCTTGCAGTCGCATAATGGCCCGCGCTGCGGATTCATGACAAGGGTCGGCTTCAAGTATGCTCCAAAGCGAGTGGAGCGCGCTTCTGGCGTTTCCGCGGTCCATGTAGAGGCCAGCCAAATGCAGAAGGACCGCAAGATAAAGTCTGGACAGCTCCTCGCGTCGTGGAACCGCCCACTCCGCATACGGATCGTCGGGAAGATACTCGCCGCCGTAAAGAGCAAGGGCTGCACAGCAGTCAGCTACTTTACGGACAGTGAGCGCTCGAGTCGCGCTCCGTGAGAACGCGTTGGCGTCAAGCCAGCTCACAGGCGCTTCGTCCCCGGGCGCAGGTCTCAAGACCAACCAGTGGCCCTCGGCCTGAATATGTGAGGTTCCTAC